>CAZPZE010000139.1:0-15255 GCA_964590625.1 uncultured Solibacteraceae bacterium | reverse complement strand
GACAAACCGGCAACTTGCCATCCGCCACCGGCGCACGGCATCCTGTTGTACTGGGCAAGGTGACTTTTGGAACCCAATAAGATCTCCGTCGTAATCGTCTCGTTCAATCGCGTGGAGCAGCTCCGCCGTTCTCTCGCCGCTCTGACTGCGCCCGATGCCGGCCTGCAGGTGGTCGTAGTCGATAACGGCTCGCGTGATGGCTCGGCAAATCTCTCGAACGAATTTCCTGATGTCCGCTTCAGCAAGCTGCCGCGCAACTTCGGCCTCACGCGCGCGCTGAATATTGGCATCCGCGCCGCCGAGCGTGACTATATCCTGCTGCTGCACGATGACGTCCTCATCGAGCCCGCGGCCGTCAACGCGCTGGCCGACGTGCTCGCGGAACGCCAGGATGTCGCCGCCGTCTGCCCGAACCTCAACGGTCCGCAGATCCGCCCACTGCCGGATCCCGGCCATCCCGACCCGCCCTTCGAAACGCCGCCCGCGGGCGAGGACACCGTCGCCGCCTGCGTCTCCGGCGCCGCCATTATGGCGCGCTCGAACTTCTTCCGCTCCATGGGCCACATCGACGAGCGCGATGGGAATTACGGGAGCGCCATCGAAATCTGTCACCAGATCCGCACCTCCGGCCGCAAGATCCTGGTGCTCGGCAACGTGACCGCGATTCACGGCACTGACCCCTCGCCGATGCCCTCCGGGACCCTGAAAGCAGACCGCGCCACAGGCATCGCTGCTTACCTTGGTAAGCATTACGGGATGGCCGCCGGCATATCCTACAGGGTGAAATCCTTCGCATTTACGGGCACAAAGATCGATGGTTCGGGATAAACTATAAAACAGAATGGACCCGATTTGGTGGGTTGTGCTTTCCGTCTTCAGCGCGTCCGTTTCGGGCGGACTGGTGTACTTCGTCATGAGCTCGAGCACCAGTGTGAAGCTCGCGCGGCAGCGTGAAAAGCTGGCCGCCGCGCAGGCCGCGCTCGGCGCGCAGAAGGAAGCCATGATGGACTCGGTGAAGTACGCTAAGGAGAGCGCGCGCCGCGAGGCGCTCGATGATTTTCTCTCCGATATCCGCATCGAAGAGCGCCACTACGTCCGCGAGCACAAAGCCCTGTTCATCACGCGCAAGTCGGTGGTCCGCCAGGAGCGGATCTTCTTCCGCAACCTGCCCCTTTCGAACTGGATCGAGCAGGAGATGCCCTACGAAGAGGGCGCGGATATCGACGCTCTCGCCCGCACGATGGCCGTCTTCGCGCCTGAGGCTCTGATCGAGGCTGACGCCGTCCCTCCCCGCCGCCTGCTCCGCTGATCAGTGAGAGCTGACCTGTGAAATCAGGTCACACTTGCGTCAGTATCGGCGCACATTCGGGTCGATCTCAACGCTCCAGCGGTCGATTCCGCCAGCCATGCTCTGGCAGTTCTCCACGCCCTGCCGGCGCAGCCAATCGACCACCGACAGGCTGCGGACACCGTGATGACAGAGCACGCAGAGGTCGATATCCCCGTCGAGATCCTGGAGATGCTGAGGGATGGTCCGCATCGGGATCAGCTCCGCGCCTTCGATGTGGCAGATGGCGTGCTCCTCAGGCTCCCGCACGTCAATCAGCCGGATATGATCACCACGGTCCAGCCTCGCTTTCAGTTCCGCAGGTGTGATTTCGAGCGCAGGTTCAGCCATGCCGCGAGTGTATCAACGGGAACCCGGCGAAACCACTGGAAACAAGCGTGCCGTCGAACAAGGTTGCTATACTTGGTGAAAGTTCAATCGCCATCTCTAATGGACTCCTTCTGAAGATGAAGTCTTTTTGTGCCCTTACTTTGCAGGCCGTGCTGGCGGGCGTGTGCGCCCTTGCGCCTCTGGCCGCCCAGACCGTCGGCTTCAACACCGGCGAGGCCGCCCATCTGGTGATCGGGCAGCCGAACTTTACTTATCAGGATTACGGAGCCACCGCCAATCTGCTTGGCTCTCCGAGCGGCATTGCCTATGCGAACGGCACGCTTTGGGTGATTGACTCCAACCGTATCGGCGCCACTCCGAACAATAACCGCATCCTGCGCTACAGCGACGTGAGCAGCTATCCTTCGCTCACCGACCAGCCCGATATTCCCGCCTCTATTTGCGGCGTCTGCCGCGGCACCGCGAGCCTCGTGCTCGGGCAGCCCGATTTCAATTCGTTCTCAACGGGCCTCGGCGCGAATCGCCTGCGCAATCCCACCAGCATCGCGACCGACGGCAATGTTCTCGCTGTCGCCGATACCGATAACAACCGCGTGCTGATCTGGCTGCACATGCCAACGGTCAATGGACAGCCCGCCGATGTGGTCGTAGGCCAGAAGGATTTCAATTCCAACGCCGCCGTTTCGCCGACACAGAATTCGCTGCGCGCGCCCTCCGGTGTCTGGATTTATGGCGGCAAGCTCTTCGTCGCTGACACGTTCGATAACCGCGTCCTGATCTACAACACGATCCCGACTTCGAACTACGCTCCCGCCGATGTGGTGCTCGGGCAGACCAGCTTCACCGCTTTCGTCCAGCCGGATCTCACGCAGGTCAACGGCGTTGCCAGTTCATCCAACATGCAGACGCCGGTTTCGGTGACCACGGACGGCACGCATCTCTTCGTTTCGGATCTCGCTCAGAACCGCGTGCTCATCTGGAACAGCATCCCCAGCACGAACGGGGCGCCGGCCGACGTGGAAGTCGGACAACCGGATTTCACCAGTTCGATTGCGAATAACGCCACCACGAACAACAACCCCAGTGCGGCGGATGCGGACGGCAATCCGACCGACGTCACGCCTGTTCTCTGCGACACGAACGGCACGGACACGGTGACGGGCACGAAGACCTATCCGCAGCGCTGCGAGAAGACACTCTCGTTCCCACGGTTCGCTTACTCGGACGGAAAGCGTCTGTTCATCGCGGATGGCGGGAACGATCGCGTGATGATCTTCAATCACATCCCCACGTCGAATGGCGCCGGGGCCGACATCATTCTCGGACAGCCCGATGCTTTCAGCGATCACACCGGCGACAATCCGGATGGAACCAATGCGTTCGAAACGCCTTCCGGCATTGCCTATGACGGCACGAACCTCTATGTGAGCGACACCTACAATCGCCGCATCATGGTGCATACGCCGGGAGTTCAGAACATCCCGCTCAACGGCGTCAACAATGCGGCGAGCCTTGCGGTGCACGCGGTCGGAACGATTTCAATTGTCGGTTCGATCACCGCGAACAATTCGGTCACGATCAAGATCGGCTGCACGGGCGGACCGCCGGATTGTACGGTAGCCTCGGCGAGCTACAGCCATACCGTCACATCGGACGACACCCTGACTTCGATCATTCAGGATCTGATCAACAAGATCAACAAGACCGACACCAACGCCACAGCACTGTTCAACAGTACGGCCAATGAAATCGTGCTGACCGCGAAGGTGCCCGGCGCGAACGGTGGGAACGTCACGATCTCCGCGACCAATTCGACGAACGCCACCGTGCTGGCTCAGGCGTCAGACGCCAGGCTCAACGTCTATCTGGAAAATCCCGCGCAGATCGCGCCCGGCACGCTGATCCAGATTCTCGGCAACAACCTCTGCGATTCAGTGGGCTCGGCGGACTTCTCGAATACGAACCTACCCACCGAGCTGAATAACTGCGTGCTCTATGTCGATGGCGTTCGCGCGCCTCTGCTGTACGTTTCGCCGACGCAGGTCAACGCGCAGATGCAGCTCGAATTTCTGGACCGCACGAGCGTCAGCCTCTACCTGAGAACGCAGCATGCGGATGGTTCCGTAACGGCGACAACGCCGATCGCGACGACTATTGTTCCGCAGAACCCAGGCATTTTTGCCTATCCGGGCCGCGACCCGCGCCCGGGCATTGTCTATCACGCCTCTTCACAGGCGTTTGACATTATCGATCTCAACGGCATTCCGCAGGAAGGCGACGCAGCCAACCTCATCATCGGGCCGAATGTTCAGCAATATAAGACGGGCGCGGTCAATGTCGTCCAGAACACAAACACCGTCACCGGCGTGGGAACGTCCTGGACGTCGGCCATGGTCGGCGGCAGTGTCATCATTTCCGGCAACATCTATAAGATTGCGGCCATCAGCAGCGCGACGAGCATGACTCTCGCAACGAACTACACCGGTGTGACCGGAAACGGGTTCACCCACACTCTTTACTACGGCGGCCACATTTATAGCTACAGCGAAAGCGCGACGGACACGATTTCCACCGAAACGGACGGTCTGATCGCCGCCATCAACGCGGGGCCCGATCCCTACGTTTACGCGGTGCGCGCCAACGAATACAACCGCATCATCGTGTATTCCTACGTCTCCGGTCCGGCTGGCGAGAACATCAACATCTTTGGCGAGGCCACCACAACATCATCGAATTCCGCCGGCGCGCAGCTCACGGTATCGGTCTACAATCCCGTTACGAATTACGATCACCCGGCGGGACAACTGGTGACCGACGATAATCCGGCGATTCCCGGCGAAGCCCTTTACACGTTCGCGACCGGCATTGGTCCCACGAACCCGGCGGACATTCCATCCGGCTACATTTATCGTGGCGGCAACGACAACCCGCCGGCCGTGTATGTCGACTCGATTCTCGTTCAGGGTCTGGTGGCAACGCCGATGAATGTGGCGCTGGTGCCGAATACGGCCGGCATCTACTACGTGGAATTTGCTCTCAATCCGACGCTCGCAACGGATGCGTTCTCTCAGCTCACGATCGCGCAGCAGTTGTTCATCAGCAACGTGGTGACGTTCCCGGTCGTCATTCCAGGAACCACGACGCAGCCACCGACCGTGACCAGCGTGACGCCGTCAATCGGCCCCGTGGCTGGTGGCAACACCGTGACGATCACCGGTACCAATCTGCAGCAGCCTGAGACCGTGTCGTTCGGCGGTGTGCCTTCGCTGAACTACCAGTCCGTCAATTCGAACACAATCACTGCGACTGTCCCCGCGGGTACAGCCGCCGGGGCGGTGAGCGTGGTGGTCACGACGGCGGTTGGCAGCAATGCGCCCAACACGCTTTACACGTACGTCGCTGCGCCCACGATCACCAGCATCAATCCGACTTCCGGCCGCATCGGCGGAGGCACTACGGTGACGATTACGGGCGCCGGTTTCACGGGCACCACGAGCGTGACCTTCGCTGGAGCGAACGCCCAGAGCTTCAAAGTCGTCAACGACACGACGATCACGGCGGTTACGCCCGTCGCCTTCCTGGCCGGTACCGCGCAACTTGTGGTGACTACGCCCGGTGGGACTGCGTCAACGTCGTTCCAGTATTCGGCCACCGCAACATCGGCCCGCGCGAGCCAGATCGAGGATCTGCGGCGCGTTGCCCCGGCGCTTCGCCAGCGTTCAGTCCAGTAAGAAATCGGACGTATCTCAGGCCATTCACAACGGTCTGATAAACTCCTGTTTTTATGCCACAAATTGATGTTCCGCTGGTACGCGGACGGTTTGGGGACACCTCACGCCCCGACAACTGGTGGATTCAGCCACTGGCGGTCTTTCTGGGATTCTCCGCGTTCATTGTGTATTCCACGTGGGCGGCGCTGCAAGGCAGTAACTACATGGCGGGGCCACTGCTTTCGCCCATGTATTCACCGCTGATCTACGGCCCCGAAAGCGTGGCCTGGATTCACGGCACGGGCGTTCCCTCCTGGTTTCCCTCCTTCCTTCCTTTCTCCGCCGCCATGTTGATTCTCTGGGCTCCCGGCGGCTTCCGGTTCACCTGCTACTACTATCGCGGCGCCTATTACAAGGCTTTCTGGCAGGACCCGCCGAACTGCGCGGTGGGCGAACCGCGCAAGAGTTACCTCGGCGAACGCAGCTTTCCTCTGATCTTCCAGAACATCCATCGTTACTTCCTCTACCTGGCGATTCTCTTCATCTTTCTGCTGGCGCGCGACGTGTATGAAGCGACGAAGTTCGACAACGGCTTCGGCGTCAGCGTGGGAACACTGGTGCTGGCGCTCAATGTGGTGCTGCTGGGCAGCTACACTTTCGGCTGCCACTCGTTCCGGCATCTGGTGGCGGGCATGAAAGACCGCTTCTCCGAAGCGCCCGTCCGCAAGAAAGTTTACGACTGCGTGAGCTGTCTGAACGCGCGGCATATGCGATTTGCCTGGTTCAGCCTGTTCTGGGTCGGGTTCTCGGATCTCTACGTCCGCATGTGCGCGATGCACATCTGGACAGACTACAGGATCTTTTAACAGGCTCTGTCAATGGCGGAATATACAACACACGAATACGACGTGCTGGTGATCGGCGCGGGTGGAGCGGGGCTCCGCGCGGCGATCGAAGCCTCGGCGGCCGGACTGAAGGTCGGGCTGGTTTGCAAGTCGCTGCTGGGCAAAGCGCACACAGTGATGGCGGAAGGCGGCATGGCTGCCTCGATGGGCAACGTGGATGACCGCGACAACTGGCGCGTCCACTTCGCCGATACGATGCGCGGCGGGCAGTATCTGAACAATCCCCGCATGGCGGAACTGCACGCGAAGGAAGCGGGCGACCGCGTGCGCGAACTGGAAGCGTGGGGCGCGGTTTTCGACCGGACGAAAGACGGCAAGATCCTTCAGCGCAATTTCGGTGGGCACCGATATCCGCGGCTGGCTCACGTCGGCGACCGCACTGGTCTCGAAATGATCCGCACCCTGCAGGATCACGGGGTCCACACCGGCATGGAAGTTCACATGGAGACGACGATCCTCGATCTCCTGACGGATGCCGGACGTATCGCGGGCGCATTCGGATACGGGCGCGAACTCGGCCGCTTCCTGCTGTTCAAGGCGAAGGCGGTGGTGCTGGCGACGGGCGGCGTGGGCCGCGCGTTCAAGATCACGAGCAACAGCTGGGAATACACAGGCGACGGTCAGTCGGTGGCGTACCGCGCGGGCGCGAAGCTGATGGACATGGAATTCGTCCAGTTCCATCCGACGGGTATGATCTGGCCACCCAGCGTGCGCGGCATTCTGGTGACGGAAGGCGTGCGCGGCGAAGGCGGCGTGCTTCGGAACAAAGAAGGCAAGCGGTTCATGTTCGACGATATTCCGGACAACTATAAGCCGCAGACCGCCGACAACGAAGACGAAGGCTGGCGCTATGTGACGGGCGACAAGAACGCGCGGCGTCCTCCGGAACTGCTGACGCGCGATCACGTGGCGCGCTGCATCAACCGCGAAGTGAAAGAAGGGCGGGGCAGCCCTCACGGCGGCGTGTTCCTCGATATCAGCTGGATCAAATCGAAGGTGCCGAACGGCGAGGAGCACATCAAGCGCAAGCTGCCGAGTATGTACCACCAGTTCATGCAACTCGCCGATCTCGATATCACGAAAGTGCCGATGGAGATTGGACCGACGACGCACTACATCATGGGCGGCGTTCGGGTGGATGCCGATACGCAGATGTCGGACGTACCGGGTCTGTTTGCGGCGGGTGAATGCGGCGCCGGTCTGCATGGCGCGAACCGGCTGGGCGGAAATTCGCTCTCCGATCTGGTGGTGTTCGGCAAGCGCGCCGGTGAAGCCGCGGCGAAGTACGTGAAATCGAACAGCGCGGCGCAGGTCAATCCGCAGCAGGTGGAAGAGATCGCGCGCTGGGCGCTGGCGCCGCTCGAGCGGGAAGGCGGACCGCGTCCGTATGACATCCAGTACGAGCTGCAGGACCTGATGCAGTTGATGGTCGGCATCGTGCGAAACGAAAAGGAAATGGCGCTCGCGATCGAGAAGCTTCAGGATCTGAAGAAGCGCGCGGAGACGGTGTCGGCGGGCGGCAATCGCGAGTACAATCCGGGCTGGCACACGGCAATCGATCTGCGCAATCTGCTGACGGTTTCCGAAGCCATCGCGCTTTCGGCGCTCGACCGCAAAGAGAGCCGGGGCGCGCACTTCCGGGAGGATTATCCGGAGAAGAGCGCGAGCGAAGGAACGTATAACCATACGATCCGGCGCGGACCGAGTGGCGGGATGGAACTGTCGCGCGAGCCGCTGCCGCCGATGACGGAAGAAATGAAGCAGATTATCGAGGAGATGAAGTCATGAGCGCGGTGACGTTCCAGATCTGGCGTGGGGACCGCAAAAACGGCGAATTCCGCGAATACAAGACGGAAGTCTCCGAGGGGATGGTCGTGCTCGATGTGATCCACAAGATCCAGGCCGAGCAGGCGAACGACATGGCGGTGCGGTGGAACTGCAAGGCCGGCAAGTGCGGGTCGTGCTCGGCGGAAATCAACGGCATGCCGAAGCTGATGTGCATGACGCGCATGAACACGCTGCCGACCGACCGGCCGGTGCGCGTGGAGCCGATGAAGACGTTCCCGTTGATTCGCGATCTGGTGACGGACGTCAAGTGGAATTTCGAAGTCAAAAAGACGATCCGCAAGTTCAAGCCGCGGAAGCCGGACGCTCCGGACGGCACGTGGCGCATGCAGCAGATGGATGTGGACCGCGTGCAGGAATTCCGGAAGTGCATCGAGTGCTTCCTGTGCCAGGACGTTTGCCACGTGCTGCGCGATCACCACATGCACGGCGAATTCATCGGGCCTCGATTCCTGACGTACGCGGCCGCGCTCGAGATGCACCCGGCGGATACGGACGACCGGCTCGCGAATCTCAAGGAAAATCACGGCATCGGTCTGTGCAACATTACGAAGTGCTGCACGAAGGTTTGTCCGGAACATATTACGATCACGGACAACGCGATTATTCCGCTGAAGGAACGCGTGGTGGACGAGTTCTTCGATCCGCTGGGCGGGCTGTTCAAGAAGTTCCGGTAGGCGCCCGGAAGAGTTCAGGGAGTCTATTGATTTCCCTGTTTTGCTATGGCGCCTTCGATCTGCGCGAGTTGCGCTTTCACTAACGCGGCATCCGCGGGCTGTGGAGTGGTGTTCAGGTAGCGCCTGAGCTCGGCCGCCGCCCCTGTGCGATCGCCTTTCCGCGCCAGCACCATTCCGAGAACATAGCCGGCGCGCGGATTTCGTCCATGAGGGTCGAGCCGCACAGCCTCGCGCGCTTTCTTCTCAGCCTCATCGTATTCGCCGAGGTAGTAATGCGCCACCGCATCGCCGAACCATGCGTCGGGGAAGTCCACCGGGTCCAGCCGCAGCGCAAAGTCGAGGTTTTGGGTGGCGGCCTTCCACTCGTGGCTCAATCCCGCATCGAGCCCGAGTTCCACATAGGCTCCGGTCAGCTTCGGGTCCAGCTCGATCGCCTTTTTCCATGCCTCGCGCGCCTTTGGCGCCGCGCCGAGTTGCTGCCTCGCCCGCCCGAGGTCGAGCCAGGCGTTGGCGTATTCCGGATACGATGCAATCGCCCGCTCGAAATCTTTCGCCGCAGTATCCACCCTGCCGGAACGCATGGCTTTCAATCCACTTTCGTAGGCGTCGCGCGCCTTTTTCGGGGCTTTCAGGGAGGTGCTGCTCACCGCGACTCCCTCGCTCGCGAAAACCCGGTGCAGGACGATGGTGCCCACATCGGAACGATCAGTAGAGCGGCGATCCGTGAGACTGACCTCATCCGACGTGTAGCCGGGCAGGTTCGCCCGCAAATCGCAACTTACAATTGTCCGGAACGTGGATGCCGCGTCTCCGGACGAAATATCCAGCAGCGGGTTGGAACTCCGCTGGCCCCAATCCGAGGCATCCGAAACCCCATTCGCTCCACCATACTGGAAGGTGAACTCTCCCCTGGTGTCGGTGGTCGCCACCGTTCGCCGGAGGTTGGAGCAAGCCATCTCAATTGCGATTCCACCAGCTGGGGCCGACTGGTCCTCAATCGCGACGCGCCCCGTAAGGCGCGTGCCGGCGGAATGGTCTCCGCCGTTGGGGAGCGGAGTTGCGGGCGGCAGCCCGCGAATGACATTCTGGCTGCCGCTCCCTCTCGAATCGTTCTCGTTCTGTCCGAGTGCGGCAGAAACGCACAGAAGCGTGACTGTAATCAGGTATCGCGTGCCATTATTTTACTCCAATTTTTCGGGAGGCTTCGCCGGATTGGGTTACGCGGGCATCTGAATATCCGGTGATCGGGGCAGATCTGCAGAACAAAGCGCGTGGCTCTTCAGTGAAAAGTACTTGACGATGCAGTGAGAACCGCGTGATAATACTCTGTTTGCAGCCGATGACCCTGCTGGCGGACGTTGAAAGGGTGTACCGCGAACTCAGGCGGAACAAATGGGTTCGCTGGTTTGCCGTTGTCTGCCGCGTCGCCCTCGCTCTCGGGTTTATTCCGGCGGCAATCGTCAAGATGAGCGGGGAGCGGTTTACCGGCTTGCCGTCGAATCATCCTCTGGGCCATTATTTCGACGCGCTGCTCCTCACGGGTTATTACTACACGTTCATCGGCGCGGCCCAGATCACCGCGGCGGTGCTGTTGCTCATTCCGCGAACAGCGCTTTTGGGGGCGATCTTCTACTTCCCCATCATCCTGAACATTTTTGTGCTGACGCATGCCACCCGCTTCGATGGAACCCGCATCGTCACACTTATGCTGCTGGCGAACCTGTTCCTGCTGGTTTGGGACTTTGACCGGCTGAAATACATCACGCCGTTTTACCGGCCCGCCGAAGAACATGCCGCGGAGATCAGCAGGTTCCCCTTCCTTTTTTTCGCAGGTGTTCTGGCCGCGGTTATTTCCGTAATCGTGATCCGGGGTTTTCTGTTCGACATCGAGCCCGGCAATGAGGAAGCAGAATGCAGGAACGTGTGCACGTCCAATGACAACCCAAACGCCTGCCAGGGCTTCTGTGATTGTATTTACAAGCAGGGCAATCCGCTGAATGCCTGCCTGAACCAATACCACAAGGCAAAGCAGGCAGGCGGGAGCCGATAAGAACGCATGGACAGACGAGAGGCGTTTTCATATTCGCTCAATCGATACCTGAGCCATCACGCAGCGGCCTTCCGGGAAGTCTGACGTTGCGGCGATCGCCTTCAGCTCCCTTTCAATATCTTCGAGAGCGCGCAGACCGTGCGTTTCGAGCATAAAAGGATCGGATTTCCACGTGGCGATATTCATCGCGTGCAGTCGCGCCATCACCGCTGCCGCGACAGGGATCTCGCGCAACACTGCGGTCGTACGTGATCCTGAAACGCCGCTCGCCAGCTTCTCCAATCTCTTTCCGATCAGAGTCTCCTGCCCATGGTGTGCCTGCAGTTGTTCGACAAGAGCGTAGTATCGTGACAGCGCTGCTACCGGTGAGAATAGTTCCGCGGTTTCTTCGAGGAGTAGTCGACCGCCGGGGCGAAGGTGCCGGACGCTCGTGGCGAGAACATCCTCCGGGCGGTGAATGTGGGTCAGAAGAAAGCGGCAATAGATCACGTCTGCCTCCCGATCCGGGTATGCCGGAGACAGAACGTCGATATCCCGAAAAGTGAGTTCCGGGTATTGGCTACGCGCGATGGCGAGAAAGTCGCCGGAACGTTCATAGCCCACAACTCGCGACGCATTTGTCACGTCTCGCAGAAGAGCTGTCGTCAAACCGATGCCGCTACCCAGATCGAGCGCGAGTTCGACCCGGTCAGGCTTCGCGTCCTTGAGAAAACGCCGGGAAGATGGGGCGAATGCGGCGGCTAAGTAATCGAGCCGCAAAGCGGCAAACGGGTTGTCTCCAAATGAATAGTGAGATTTTCTATCGTCCAGTGATTGTTCCATGGCTTGTACGGCCAGACGGCCGCCCGCTTGTCATGGAATCAGGCAACCCTCAGGGCCGCCCTTTCGTTTGAGATTTGTTCTGAAAAGGAGTTATGGCGCCCCGTTAGCTATGTAACAGCCAACGCCAGCACCGGGCAGGATTGTGTTGCGGGGAAAGCAACATGGAATCGATTCTACCACGTCCGTGTGGGATGTATGCCGCTCCACGGACGCGACTAACAGTTGGTTGTCCCGGTATCATCCCGTATGAACGATAAATAACGTTATCGTTTGGATAATAGCCTCTCCCGGAAAACGCTGGCATAATGACTGTGATCCGCGGGCTCAGGGAGGGGCTCCGGTTGACGTACAAGACCAAATTAATAGCCGTTTTTCTGGGCGTGGCGGTGGTGACGAATGCGATTTCGCTTTTCGTGATGGACCGGCTGTCCGTGCATTATCTCTACGAAGGTTATCGGGCAAAGATGCTTTCGATCACCGATACGGCAGGGACGATGCTCAACGGCGATCTGCTGCGGAACATCCAGACCCGCGACGACGAAAAGACGCCGGCGTGGTCGCAACTACGCGATACGCTGCGGCGCGTGCGCGATGCGAACCGGCGGCCAGACACATTCATGAAGCGAATGTTCGCCGTCGTGAGGTCGAAAGACGATCCGCGCGTGCTGGTAGTGGCTGTGGATCCCGAAGAGGATCCGCAACTGATGGCGCACGCGGGCGAGGCGTATCGTCCGGGTGCGAATCGAATTTCCAATATCGAAACAGGCACGGTGGAGGAAAATTTCATCACCGACGAATTCGGTACCTTCCTGCGCTCATGGTCGCCGGTGCGCGACAGTGCCGGGAACGTGGCGGGCGCGGTCATTGTGGAGGCGCCGATCGGGTGGGTGGAATCAAGAATGACGCCGATCCGTCTGAGCGGGCTGGGATCCATGGCGATTGCAGTTCTGATCGCGATTCCGGCGGCGCTCATCGTCAGCAGGAAGGCGAGTCAGCCGCTCACGGAGTTGCAAAGCGCAGTAGCGCGCATCGGAGCGGGGGATTTCGATACTCCCATGCCCGCGCACGGCAAAGACGAATTCGGGCAGGTGGCTGCCGCGGTGAATGCAATGGCGGCAGGGCTCAAGGAGCGCGACAAGGTGAAATCGACCTTCGCGCACTATGTGTCGCATCAGGTGATGGATTCGATTCTGAAATCCGGCGCGAGCCTGCAACTGACCGGCGACCGCCGGCGGATCACGGTGCTGTTCTGCGATATTCGCGGGTTCTCGACGATGTCCGAAAAGCTGCCGCCGGAGAAGGTGGTGCGGCTGCTGAATGAGTATTTCGAGAGCATGGTGGAGGTGGTATTCCGCAACAACGGCACGCTGGATAAGTTCATCGGCGACGGCATGATGGTGCTGTTTGGCGCGCCGGATGACGATCCCTATCAGGAAGAACACGCGATGAAGACCGCGATCGAGATGCAGGCCGAACTTATGCGCATGGCGGAAAAGTGGGCGCCGGAGGGCGTGGTGATTCGCAGCGGCGTCGGGATCAATTCCGGGCCGGCGGTAGTGGGAAACATCGGGTCCAGCAGGCGGATGGATTACACGGCGATCGGCGATACGGTGAACCTTGCGTCGCGGCTGGAATCGGCGACGAAGGATCTGGGAGTGGGGATTCTGGTCAGCGAATATACTTACATCGCACTGAAAGGTAACTTCCGGTTCAGGGAAATGGGATCGATTCACGTCAAAGGCCGCACGGAACCGATTTTAACATATACCCTGGCTGACGAATCGGAGGCTGCGTAGCTCGAATTTCGTGTCGAATTACACGTTCTGCGGGCTATACTGATAACTCGTGATTGGTGGGGTAACAGGGCGGGCGGCGCTGCTGCTCGGGGTTGTGGCGTGTGGTCTTTGGGGACAGTGCGCGGGGATTGTGTCGACTCCGGCTGCGGCTGCTGATTGCGCCGCGGGTGCGATGCCAGGGACGACGGCGGCGACTCTCGATCCGAATCATGCTTACACGCTGGCGGAACTGATCGATATCGCGGAGCATAATAATCCGCGGACGCGCGTCGTGTGGGAACACGCGAAGCAGCGCGCGGCGGCGCTGGGGATTGCAAAGAGCGCGTATTATCCGGTCCTCGCGGGAATTGCGGCGGCGGCCGATGAGCGCATCATTAGTCCGTTTCCGAAACCACTTGCGCCGGATGGCTACACGATGGTGATGGTGCCGGTGGTGCAGGCTGAGGTGAAGCTGCAGTACCTGTTGTTCGATGCCGGTGAGCGTGCCCTGCATGTGGATGCGGCGACGCAGGAGAAACTTGCGGCGGGCGCGGCATTTATTCAGACCAATCAGACAATTGCGTTTCAGGTTTCGAGCGCGTATTATCGGCTGCTCACGGCGCGTGAGCGATTGCAGGCAGCGGAGGAAACGCTGAAGACGGCGCGCACCGTGCTGGATGCGGCGCAGGCGCGGCTCGATAACGGACGCGGCACGCTGCCGGATGTTCTGCATGCGAAGTCGGAAACGGCGCAGGCGGTGTTCGATCGCGAGGCTGCGGATGGCGACGAGAAGATCGCGCGCATCGCGCTGACGGAAGCGATGGGCAGCGAGCCAACGCCGAATATCCAGATCGATGCGCAGAACGGCGCGCCGGCGCCACAGGATCTGACGCTGTCGATCGATGCGCTGATCGACCGGGGGATGGCCAATCGTCCGGATCTGATGGCAGCAGCGGCGGAGATTCGCGCGGCGGACGATGGGATCCGGCTGGCGAAGGATGAGTTCAAACCCAGGGTTGTGGTGCAGGGTTCGGCGGCGCAGACTTCGATGTGGCCGACTTCGAGCTATGGCGAACTGGGGTCCGCAAGCAGACCGACATGGTCCGCCGCGGTGGCGCTCGAGTGGACGCTGTTCGATGGCGGGGCGCGCGAGAATCAGCTTGCGGCGGCGGAATCACGGAAGCGAGCGGCGCAGGACGAGATGACGGAGGCTCGCGACAAGGCCACGCGCGAGGCGTGGACGGCGTACATCAACTTTCGTTCGGCATTGCGGAAGAATGACGCGGCACAGGCGCTGCTGGATTCGGCGAACGCATCGTATTCGGCTTCGCTCGATGCGTTCAATGCGGGAGTGCGGACGCTGATCGATCTCGAGAACGCGCAGCGGCAACTGGCGGGGGCGCGGCTCGCGAGCGTGGCGGCGCGATCGCAATTATTTCTGGAAGCGGTGAATCTGGAATTCGTGTCGGGAAATCTGCTGCGGAATCTTCCGGCTGCAACGGCGACGACTCAGGGGAGCCAGACAAAGTGATGGAAGTGAAATACAGTCTCGATGCCGCGATGATGCTGGCGCCTTCCGTGGACGTGGCGGGGTCTTTCTTTCCGGGATGGATGATCTGCCTGACGATCGCAGTGGTGCTGACGTTTGTGGTGCGATTTGTTCTGGTGAAAGTGCACCTGGAGCAGGAGGTGGGTCCGCTGGCTTTGTTTTATCCGAGCCTGCTGACGCTGCTGACGTGCGTGCTGTGGATGGGTTATTTCAGATAGGACGCGTGCGATGGAACAGGAACAGA
>CAZPZE010000138.1:0-1775 GCA_964590625.1 uncultured Solibacteraceae bacterium | reverse complement strand
TGCAGAAGCTGGATTTTCGCGTTGCGAAAGTTGACCTGCGCGGTCTCGACATCCGATTCATACTGCACCCGCTGCAGATCGAGCCGCTGCATATCGACCTGCGAAATATCGCCCGCGGCCAGGCGCCCGCGGCTGACGTCGAGCAGGCGGTCGTAATAGCTCAGGCTGTCCTGCGCGACATCCCGAACCGCCTTCGCCTGGAGCGCCTGAATGAAAGCGCCGCGGAGATTGAAAAGCAGATTGCGCTCGAGATCGGCGCGCTGAGATGCGGTAATCTGGGTGCCCTTCTTCGCGCTGTCAAGACGCAGCTCGCGTTTGCCCTCGCGCTCGTGGAGATAACTCGTCGAAACAAGCGGCAGCAGCTCGCCGAGCGGACGGTAAGGATTGGGCCAGATGGGATTGAACTGGTCCACGGTCGCGGTCACGGTGGGGTTCGGGCGCAGGAACGCGGTGATCTCCTGCGCGCGCGCTTCATCGACGCCGAGTTCCACGGCGCGGAGCGCGGGATTATTCGATTCAAACTGATCGCGTACCTGCTGCCAGCTCAACGCCTGCGCGGCGGCGATGCCGGCAGACAAGGCCAGCGCGGCACAGAGCCGTGCAGCCCGGCAATATCGGGACAAAATAAAAAACCTCCGGCGGCACTTCTGCCGCGCTCAATCCAATTCGGGAAAGAAGAAGAAGGACTACAGGAGGGAAGGAGGACCGCGGGGCGCGAACGCCTCGCGAATAACGCTGCGTGGAACGGCGAAGGCAAAGAGCGCGGGCGCGCGGGAAGCGGTCGCCGGAGTCAGCGCGACAGGCAGAATGTGAAACGAGAGCTGATCGCCGGAAAAAGCCGCCATCGTGTCGCTCACGATGCGCGCGGCGTGCAGCGAATGCGGACCTCGCTTACCGAATGCGCCCGCGTAATTCGCGAGACGGCCTTCGGTAAAGTGCCCGGCGCCATCGTTCAGCCAGATTCCAACCGGCACGGCTGACGACGGATCGAAGACCACCAGATCGCGATCGTGGTCGCCATCGATATCGCGCAGGCAGAGGCGAATCGAGGCGGTCGCACCGTGGACGTCGAACGACGCCATGCCGGAATGGCTGAGATCGATCTGAACTTTGTAGACGTAACGATCGCCTTCGCGAAGCCCAGGGCCGGCATCCGCGAGATCAGCGACGCGGTCGCCATCAAGATCGCCCAGCGACCAGCCGGCGGCCCGGTCAGAATCCGACGGCAGTGTCCAGGGCTTTTCCGACGCGACGGCGACGCAACTGGCGAGAAGCGCGAAAAGACCCACACGTGAAAAAACACGCAGGGAGCGGTTAATCAGCCGGTGAGGAATCGCGTTCAATATTTCAGTGTATCGCCCCGTACTGGAATGCCCCTTTTTGATCAGGCGTCAGGGCCTGTGTGGAAGTTACGGATCAGGATTCTATAATTGTAGAATCGTGGACTGTCAGGAAGCGATCCAGAAGGCTGTTGCCTCGCGGCAGGGCGAGATCGAGCAACTCCGGAAGACGATCGTCGCCATGCGCGAGGAGCTCGAAGCGAGCCGCGCGAGCGGACGCGAGGCTGTGCAGGCGGCCATGGCGAGCTCCGCGGATGAACTGCGGCAGCTTCGCGAAACCATTGTGGCGCTGCGGACTCAGATGGATCAGCTGCGTTTCGACCGGCAACAGGTGGTGCAGGAAACGCTGGCGGCATCAGGCGATGAAATCTCACAACTGAAGAAAACCGTTTCCGCGCTGCGGGATGAACTCGAGAATCAGCGAACGCGCCATCA
>CAZPZE010000137.1:0-1509 GCA_964590625.1 uncultured Solibacteraceae bacterium | reverse complement strand
AGCGGCGAGAGAACGGCGGAGCTGCTCCACGCGATTGAACGAGACGATTACGACGGAGATCTTATTGGGTTCCAAAAGTCACCTTGCCCAGTACAACAGGATGCCGTGCGCCGGTGGCGGATGGCAAGTTGCCGGTTTGTCTTTCCCATGTGCGATGCGCGAGTACGGCGAAGGCGATCGCTTCCTTCGCATCGGGATTAACGTTGAATTCCGCAGTCGTGGTGATGCGGCACGGGGGGAGAAAAGCCGCGAGGTGCGCCATGATCTGCGTGTTATGAATGCCGCCGCCCGCTGCGATTACTTCGCTTGTGGCGGGCGCGAAGCGCTGGATTCCGGCCGCGATGGTAGCCGCGGTGAAGATGGTCGCGGTGGCGATGAGATCCGGGATCGAGAGATGTGTCGCCAGGAGCGAGTCGATGAATTCGCGGCCGTATTGTTCACGGCCCGCGGTCTTCGGCGGTTTCGCTCTGTAATAAGGATGGCGGAGGAGATGATCGAGAAGCGCGCGGTTGCAGTTGCCCTGTGCAGCGATTCGGCCGTTGCGGTCGTAAGTCTGGCGGCCTTCGGTGAAGAGCGCGACCAACTGATCGATGACCATGTTGCCCGGGCCGGTATCGAAGGCGATCACCTGGCCGGGCTTTGCGTTCTTCGGCAGAACCGTGATGTTGGCGATGCCGCCGATGTTGAGAGCAACGCGCGATTTCGTTGGGCTGCGAAATAAGAGGTAGTCGACGAGCGGGACGAGGGGCGCGCCCTGACCTCCGGCGGCGATATCGCGGGTGCGGAAATCGGAGACGATGGTGATGCCGAGTTGTTCGGCGATGACAGACGATTCGCCGATCTGCAGTGTGTTGCGATTGGCGCCCGCGCCCTCGTGATAGACGGTCTGGCCGTGGCAGCCGATCAGTTCGATGGATTTGAGGGGAACGTTGTGGCGGCGGCAGGTGTCTTTGACGGCTTTGGCGCAGCGCGCGCCGAGTTCGAAGTTGAGGCGCGAGATATCGCGCGTGGCGCATTGGGTGTTTGAGACGGCGAGGATTGCGGAGCGCAGCTTCGGAGAGTAGGGAAAGCTTGCGTGCGCGACGGTGTCGATGCCGCGGCTGTGGATATCGACGATGGCGACATCGATGCCGTCGAGCGAGGTGCCGCTCATGATGCCAGCCACGCGCATCAAAGGCCCCGGACTCCGCCCGCGATGATGGTTTCCAGTTTGTCCGGGGTCTGGACGAGGAGGAAGCCGTTGTCATCGAGACCCGCGGTGACGCCGCGGATGCGGCCATCGATTTCGACGGCTTTGCCACGCGGCCAGGTGGAGGATTCTTCGAAGCGGCGCAGGATTTCGCGGCGGCCTTTTTCGGTGAGGAGCGCGGTGTAACGGAGCGACTCGGCAATCACGCGCTGGGCGAGGTCATCTTTCAAATGGTCGCGGCCCGTTTCGCGTTTGAGGGATGTCGCGATGCCGGCGAGATCGAGCGGGAAGGTTTCCTGATTGACGTTGACGCCGATACC
>CAZPZE010000136.1:0-10857 GCA_964590625.1 uncultured Solibacteraceae bacterium | reverse complement strand
TGACGCTATCATGAGGGTGATGTCGATGTCGCTCCTGCCCGGACTGCTCGGCTTGACCGGCGGGCGCAGTTTTGCGTTTTATCCGCCGATTCTGGGGATCGAGCACAACGAATGGCGATTCCGGCGCGCGACATGGTCGGACTTCGTCGTGGTGAATACGGAATCGGGAGACGAGGCGTGCATTCCGCGCAGTTTTCTCGCGGACGTGTCAGCCAATGCTCCGGTGGTGATTGTCGGGCTGAAGCGTGAGCTCGAATGGCGCGATGGGATGGCGGTGCCGTATCGCCGTCCGGTGGTGGAACTGCCGATCGCAGTGAACGACAACACGCCTGCGCCGCCAAGACCACGACGACCGGCTCCGGTGGTCAGCATCCGGCTGGAATCGCGCGCGCCGGTTGCGACCGGACGCAAGGCGGTGGTCGTGATGATGCTGGGCGTGGTGGCGGCCGCGGTTGTGGCGGATGTGGCGCGGCCGGGCGAGGTGATCGAGCGGATCGAAGGCGTGCGGGCGAATCGCGTGTGGCAGCAACTGAAGCCGGGCGATGATTATTCGGCGGTGGTTTCGAAGCTGGGCCAGCCTGCCGCGCAGCGGACGTATATCGACGAAGAGGGCGAAGTGTTCCGCTCGCTCGAATATCCGTCGCGGCGATTCACGGCGGTGCTGGAAGGAACGACCCAGGGGGATGCGCGCTATGTGGCGTCGATCGACGCGCGTGGCCACATTCTGGGAACTCCACCGCCGGAAATTGGCGTCGAGAGGTTGCGTTCGCTGCCTCGTTTCTGACAATCTTTTTCTGAATGTCTTTTTTACGACGCGCGGTTTGGGCCGCGATTGCCTGCGGGGCCGCCGTTTGTCTGGGCGCGATTGCACTCAGCCGCGGTGAGCAGATCAACAGCATCTGGCTGGTGGCGGCGGCCGCCTGTACTTATCTGATTGGATATCGTTTCTACGCGAAGTTCATTGCGGCGCGCGTGATGGCGCTGAATGATTCGCGCGCGACGCCGGCCGAGCGGCTCGATAACGGACATGACTTCGTTCCGACCAACAAGTGGATCGCGTTCGGGCATCACTTCGCGGCGATTGCGGGGCCGGGGCCTCTGGTGGGTCCGGTGGTGGCGGCGCAGTTCGGATACCTGCCGGGCACATTGTGGATCATCATCGGCGCGGTGCTGGGCGGGGCGATTCAGGACTTCGTGATTTTGTTTGCGTCCATGCGGCGCGATGGGAAGTCGCTCGGCCAGATGGCGCGAGATGAGGTGGGGAAAGTCGGCGGGTTCGTGTCGCTGGTGACCGTGCTGATGATCATGATCGTACTGCTGGCGGTGGTGGCCCTGGTGGTGGTGAATGCGCTGGCGGGGAGTCCCTGGGGGACGTTCACGATTGCGGCGACGATGCCGATCGCGGTGTTCATGGGGCTTTACCTTCGCTACTGGCGGCCGGGCAAGGTGCTGGAGGTTTCGACGCTCGGATTCGCGCTGGTGCTGGCGTCGGTATTCGGCGGGCAGTGGATCGCGGGATCGTCGTATGCGCCGGTGTTTACTCTTTCGGCGATGAGCGTGGCGGTCGCAATCATTATCTACGGATTTTTTGCGAGCGCGCTGCCGGTGTGGCTGTTGCTCGCTCCGCGCGATTATCTGAGCACGTTCGTGAAGCTGGGGGTGATCGCGATGCTGGCGATCGGGATTTTCTTGGTGCATCCGGATCTGAGGATGCCGGCGTTCACGCGATTCGTGGATGGGACGGGGCCGGTGCTGGCGGGAAAGATTTTTCCGTTCTGCTTCATTACGATTGCGTGCGGGGCGGTCTCGGGATTTCATGCGCTGATTTCATCGGGCACGACGCCGAAGATGATTTCGTCGGAGACGGACGCGACGCAGATCGGGTATGGGTCGATGCTGCTGGAGAGTTTCGTGGCGGTGATGGCCATGATTGCGGCGTGCTCGCTCGATCCCGGCGTTTACTTTGCGGTGAATTCGCCGGCGGGGATTGTGGGGAAGACGGCTGAGGCCGCCGTGAAGACGATTTCGGGATGGGGCTTTCCGGTGACGGCGCAGCAGATGGCGGATATGGCGCGGCATGCGGGCGAGGTGACGCTGTTCGGGCGAACGGGCGGCGCTCCGTCATTGGCGCTCGGGATGGCGCATATTTTCGCACGCGGTGGGGGCGGCGATGCGGTGCTCGGATTCTGGTATCACTTCGCGATCATGTTCGAGGCGCTGTTCATTCTGACGATCATCGATGCGGGGACGCGCGTGGGGCGGTTCATGCTGCAGGATCTGCTGGGGCATGTGTGGAAGCCGTTGGGGCGGACGTCGTGGATGCCGGGTGTGATTGGGGCGAGCCTGGTGGTGGTGATCGGGTGGGGATATTTTCTGATTCAGGGCGTGCGGGATCCGCTGGGCGGGATTAATTCGCTGTGGCCGCTGTTCGGAATTGCGAATCAGTTGCTGGCGGCGGTGGCGCTGTCCGTCGCGACGACGATTCTGCTGAAGATGCATGGGCCGCGATATATGTGGATCACATGCGTGCCGCTGGTGTGGCTGGTGATTGTGACCTTCGCGGCGGCGTGGCAGAAGATCTGGTCGCCGGTGCCGCGGATTGGATTTCTGGCGCAGGCGGCGCAACTGGAGGCGTCCGGCGCGAGCAGCGCCGCGGTGCGAGCGCAGATTTTCAATAACCGGCTGGATGCGGTGGTGTGCGGCGGGTTCATGCTGCTGGTGGCGATTATTCTGCTGGATTCGCTGCGGCTGTGGTTCGGAATTATTCGCGGGACGGCGGACCGGCGCGTGGTGGAAGCGCCGTTCATTCCGAGCCGTTTGAATGCGGAGGAAGCATGAGAGTGCTGCGGAAGATTGCGGCGGGGGTGCTGGAGTTGCTGCGCGAAATCGGCGATGAGCGGGCGTATGCGCGGCATCTGGCGGCGCATGGGGCGCGGCATTCGGCGGAGGAGTGGCGGAAGTTCAGCGATGAGCGGTTTCGGGCGAAGTATCAGCGGGCGAAGTGCTGCTGAGGAACGATAATGAGGGAGCGATGGCACTGACGGATACTTCGCCAGCGGCGGAGGACGCGTATTTCCGGCGGCTGGCGGAGATGTCGCCGGAGGAACGGGTGAATCTTGCTTTCGCGCTCAGGGAAGCCGGCGACGCATTGCAGCGTGCCGCGCTGCGACGGGAGTATCCGGACGCCACTGCGGATGAAATCCTTTTTTACCTCGCCGTAAGCCGGTTCGGGGAAGAGCTCGCGAGAAAAGCGTATCGCCGCTTATGAGGGCAGATGCAGAGGGCTTCGCGCTTCTTCGTGCCGCGTTAGACACTGCCGGGATTCGCTTCGCCGTGGGAGGCTCCTGGGCCAGCGCTGCATTTGGTGAGCCGCGCTTTACGAGGGACGTCGATATCCTCGCTGAATTCACGGCTGAGTCTTTGGACGTATTTCTCTGCGCGCTTCCAGAATCGTTTTTGTCTCTCGCGATGACGCGCATGAGGCACTTCGCCTGGGCCGTCCATTTAACGTGATTCATATGCCGTCGGCATTCAAGTTTGATCTGTTTCCCTCTTCCGGGTATCCGCTGGGGAGTGAAGAACTGGATCGGGCGATCGTGCTCTCCGAAACAGGGCTTTCAGCGGCTGCCGCGCCCTTCGTCACACCCGAAGATATCTTGCTTGCAAAGCTTCATTGGTATCGTGCGGGCGGCGAAGTTTCCGAAGTGCAATGGCGTGATATCGCCGGCATTGTACGGATGCGTGGCCGGAGTCTCGACCGTGATTACCTGATAACCGCCGCGGAGAAATTGTCTGTCGGGGATTTGCTCGTGAAGGTTCTCAATTAGATTTCGGCGAGCGGAGACGATTCGCCGCGGCGCCTGGTCTCGAACTTCTTCAGCGGGCGAAGTGCTGCTGAGGCGTGGAAAGCGCGGGAATGGGGCGGCGTACCAGGAGCAGATAGGCGATGGCAGAGACTAGTGCCAGGGCGGCGCTCAACATCAGGGCGTCGGCGAAGCTGCCGGTGCGCTGGACGATTACTCCGGTGACGGTGGGGGCGAGCGCAGCGCCGAGGTAGCCTCCGAAGTTCTGGATGGAGCCGAGCGAGGCGGTGTACTGGCTTGGCGCTGCGATCGGCACGGTGGCCCAGGCGGCGCTGCTGACGATGTAGATCAGGAACAGAGAGATGGAAATGAACGTGAGCGCCAGCGCGTTTGATTTCGCAAGCACTGTGCCCACGGTGCAGGCGGAAATGGCGCAGAGGGCGACGGAGGCCAGGAGCTTGCGGCCTCCGATGGGCGTCCAGCCGCACCTGGTCAGAAAATCGCAGAGCCATCCGCCGGCGACAGCGCCGACGCAGCCGAAGAAATAGGGGATCGCCCCGACGATTCCCACGCGCGCGATGCTCATGTGGCGCTCGTGCTCGAGGTAATACGGGAGCCAGCCCGTGTAGAGCCAGAGGACGTACATGTTTCCGAAGAATCCGGCGATCATGCCCCATGTGGTTCCGAAGACGAAGAGCTGTCTCCATTCCGCGAAGGACGGCGGGTGCGAGGTGGCATTCTCGTCACCCTGCGTGAGGTAGCGAATCTCGTCGCGGGTGAGGTCAATTTCGGCAGGATCGCGGTGGCTTCGCCACCAGACGAACGCGAGCACGATACCGATGGCGCCGACGATCAGAAACATCCAGCGCCAGCTCAGGCTGAGCATGAGGAACGTCAGCAGCGGGACCGCGATGAAGTTGCCGAGAGAGGACGCGGCCTGGCAGATGCCGGTTGCGAAGCCGCGCTCGTGGATGCCGAACCAGTCGCGAACGACTCGCGCTCCGCCGGGAAACAGGGGGGCTTCTCCCACGCCCAAAGCAACGCGGGCAACGATGAACGTTCCAAAGCTTCTGACGATGCCGCCGGCGGCTTGTGCGATTGACCAGCCGAAGAGGCCGAGGGCGAGCAGTTTGCGCGGCCCGAAGCGGTCGATGAGTCCGCCGACCGGGAGCTGCGAAAGAGCGTAGGCCCAGAGAAAAGCGGACAGCAGCAGGCCCATTTTGACGACGGGAATTCCGAGGTCGTCCTGTATGAGTTTGTTGGCTACGGATAATGTGGCTCTGTCGATGTAATTCAGCACGCCACCGGCGACGAGGAGGGCGAGGGACCAGCGCTGAATGGAGAGGATGCGCGGGGACGGCTTCCTGACCACGGGTTCTTCAACGGTAGTCTGCCGTTGGGGTTCTATCACGGTGAAGGAATTGTATCAGCGCTGCCGGAATCGAGGATGAGCGAATGGCAATCGCGAATCACAGGGTTTGCCGTAAGCGGTAATTCGAGCGAATATACTGGCGATATCGTGCTATTTCGAACTTTATTGTCTTTGCGGGAGTCCGAGTTCTGATGCCCTGGCGTCGAACGAAAATCCATCTCGGCGGTCTTGTCGCCGTGGGTCTGCTCGTGATCGTGATGGGGCTGACAACCCTGCGGATGCTCCGCGATTATGAGAATGCCGCGGAAGAGGCAGACCACGCCCGACATACGCTGACGACCGTGGAGGCGCTGCTCTCGGATCTCAAAGATGCGGAAACCGGCGAGCGCGGGTATCTTCTCACGCGTGATCGCCGGTATCTTGAACCGTATACGATGGCGCTGCCTCATATCAGTATGGATCTGGCGGAGCTGACCACGAATGTCGACGCCGCCCCCGCAGCGATCTCCCAGGTGAAAATGCGCGTGGCATCGATGCTCAGTCTGCTCGCTCAGACGATTGAAAGCGAAGAGACTGGAGCGCCTGCGCGGGAGACGGTTCAGGAACGCGCCGACGCCGCCAAGGCCGTGATGGATAGTATCCGGGCCTCCACGGATCAGCTGATTCAGGCTGAGCAGGGACGCCTGACCGCCCGGACGGCGGCCATGCGCGGCCGCCGGCAGCAAGTGCGACGCCTGGTGGCGTGGGGGAGTATTGTCATTCTGGTGTTTCTGATGGCGTTCGGGCTATTTCTGAACCGCCTGATCCGCGCCCGAGACCAACTGATTGAAGCTGCCGAGCGTTCCCGCGATGTCGCGGAAGGTGAGCGGGATCGCCTAGAAACAACGCTCGAGAGCATCGGTGACGCCGTCATCGTGACGGATGCACATGCTCGCGTCACTCTCATCAATCCAGTTGCCGCGCAGCTTACGGGGTGGAGTCAATCAGAGTCGCTGGGGATGGAGATCGGGTCCGTGTTTCCCATCTTTAACGCGAAGAGCGGGGAGACCGTAGCGAACCCGGTGAAGCGCGTGTTGGAGGAGGGTGTCATCGTGGGGCTTGCGAACCATACGGTGCTGCGCCATCGTTCCGGCCGCGAGTTTCCAATCGATGACAGCGGCGCGCCGATCCGGGATCGAACGGGCGCCATTCGCGGGACCGTACTTGTTTTCCGCGACGTGAGTGAACGTTACCGTACTCAGAGGGAGCTTGAGGACGCCGAAGAAAGATACCGGCTCATGTTCGAGAACAACCCGCAGCCGATGTGGGTGTACGACGTTCAGACGATGGGTTTTCTCGCGGTCAACAATGCCGCCATCGCGCAATACGGCTACAGCCGCGACGAGTTCCTTTCGCTGACACTGAGGGACATCCGTCCCGAGGAAGATGTGCCGGCGTTAGTGGCCGATATTGGCAACTCGCGCGAACTTCATCGCAGCGGACCATGGCGTCACATGCGCAAAGACGGCTCCGTTCTCCTCGTGGACATCATTGCGCATCCCTTTCATTTCAAGGGACGAGAAGCTCGCGTCATCATTGCGAGCGACATTACCGAGCGGGTGAATGCCGAGAGTGCGGTTCGCAATACAACCGAGCGGCTCAGCACAATTGTGAACACGTCCCCGCTGGCAATCTGCACGCTGGATCCTGACGGCGCAGTCACCTCATGGAACCAGGCTTCGACCGATATGTTCGGGTGGACTGCTGAGGAAGTGATCGGCAGGCCGTTATCGTCGATCGATGGTGAAGACAGCCAATTCGATGGGATCTCTGAACGGTACGAGCGGGGTGATCGCATTGCTGCACTTGAGACAAGCCGGCGGCACAAGATGGGACATCTCTTGCCGGTCACTCTCTGGTCCGCGCCGCTGGCGGATCACGAGGGCCGGCGCACCGGTACGCTGATCATCAGCGCAGATATCTCCCAACGCAAGGAGGATGAACGCGCGCTGGCGCAGACCGAGGCCGGCTTCCGCCTGCTCTTTGAAAACTATCCACAGCCGATGTGGGTCTTCCACGCGAAGAATTTCCAGTTTCTGGAGGTCAATCAGACCGCGATCGCGCACTACGGATACAGCCGCGACGAGTTCCTTGCCATGCGAGCGACCGACCTGCGCTCGCCGCAGGAGGTCGATCGCTTCACGAAACGAGTGAACCAGGAAACCGCGGCGGTTGCGCAGAACGTTGGAAGCTGGCAACATCGTCTGAAAAGCGGAAAGACTATTGAGGTTGAGATCGTTGCGCACCGGCTCACATTCCAGGGGCAGCCCGCGATTCTCTCCGTTCTCACAGACGTCACGGAAAAACGAAAGCTCGACGAGCAGCTTCGGCAATCCCAGAAGCTCGAAGCAGTGGGGCGGCTCGCGGGAGGCGTCGCCCATGACTTCAACAACCTGCTGACGGTCATCATTGGCTACGCCGACTTGCTGCGAACGTCAATCCAGAGCGGTTCTTCCGAGGGACATGCGGTGGAAGAGATCGGGCTGGCCGCTGAAAGGGCATCGAGCCTGACGCGCCAACTCCTTGCATTCAGCCGTCAGCAGGTTCTCAAGGCCGAGATTCTGAATCTGAACGAGTCGATTGAAAAAATTCAGCCGATGCTCGCCCGGCTCATCGGAGAGAATGTGCAGATCGCGACCGAATTGCACGGTGAGTTGTGGGCTGTCTCGGCCGATCCGGGTCAGATCGACCAAATCATCGTCAACCTTGCGGTCAATGCGCGGGATGCGATGTCGAACGGGGGGAAGCTAGCGATCCAGACATCGAATGTGGTGCTCACTGAAGACTATTCGGCGACTCATCTGGGCGTCACTCCTGGAGAGTACGTGCTGATGTCGGTAAGCGATACCGGGCACGGGATGGATGCCGAGACGCAGGCTCACATATTCGAGCCTTTCTTTACGACAAAGGAAGTCGGGCGCGGAACTGGCCTCGGGCTCGCTACCGTGTACGGGATCGTGAAGCAGAGCGGCGGCGAGATTGGGGTTTACAGCGAGGTCGGAATGGGGACTTCGATTCATGTTTACCTGCCGCGGCTCCACAGCGAAGACAGACGGGGAATCAAAAGCGCTGCACCGAGTACGCCGCAACCGGGCTCGGAATCCATCCTGCTCGTCGAGGACGAGGATAGTCTGCGACGGTTGATTGCTCAGTTGCTGGAAAGGGCGGGATACGCCGTGCGCTCTGTCGCGACTGTGGATGAAGCTCTGAAGGTTTGCGAGGACCGGAGTATCGCGATCGACCTGCTGATCACCGATCTCGTGCTGACCAAAGGCACGGGTTGGGATATTGCGGCACACGCGCTCCAGCTCCGGCCGGGGCTGAAGACACTGTTCATGTCAGGCTATTCCGAGAGCGCGGCTTTCGGCGAGCGTTCTCTGGACGAGGGTATCAACTTCATTCAAAAACCGTTCAGCATGAGCGATCTGCGTGCACGAATCCGAAAGGTGCTCGAAGCCGCACCTCCGGAGAGTCTCGGTTGATTCGTGGTCGCGGTCGCGCCGGTAATTACGCGATGCTGAGTTCGACCCAGCCGGGGAGGGCGGCGGGTTTGTTCTTCAGGAAGATGACGCGGCGGGTCTTCGGGAAGGGGAGGCCAGTGCGGATGGCGCGTTCGTAATACGGGAGCATGGCGAGGACCTTGCGGTGTTCGGCTTCGTCCATGCCGATGGCGGCGGATTTGCTCAGGAAGCCGGCGCCCCAGCCGATGGCCAGGAGGCACGAGCCGTTATTACGGGCGGATTCGAGTTTCTTCTGCAGGTCGGCGATTGAGGCGCGGAGTGATTCGAGGCCGGTCCAGTCGGCGTATTTCGCGTGGAGCTCGAGTTGCTTCGCCGCGTATTCGTTGGCGGATTCGAACAGAGTCTGGTGCGTGACCGGTTTGCTCCAGCGCAGGGCTTTGCGGATTTCGTCGCCGTTCAGGAAGGCGTTCTCCCGCCAGTCGCCTTCGAAAACCACACCCGGTGCGGCCATTTCGGCGAAGGAGGGCGTCGAGTCTTCGGGACGGCGTCCTTCGACGGTGCGTCCGCCTTGTTTCCAGGCGAGAGAATACTGGGCAGGGGCTTTCGAGACTAATGTTGAAAGCCGCAGCATGTAGACGCGGAAGGCGTCGCGCGAGGTGTGTTCGGAATCCGTGATGGAGACGGCGCGCATGCGGTCTGAACCGCCGGCGCCGATGGTCTGCTGTTCGAAGTGCTCTGCCGGGTGGCGCGGGGTGCGCTCGCCGGTGAGCTGGTTGGCGATGTCGCGAATGGCGGCGGGCTTCGCGTGGGCGAAAACGGACGCGGTGCGGAGCGCGCCTTTGATTGCGGCGCCGGGGAGGAAGGGACCAGCGGTGTCCGAAGCGAATGCGGGGATGTGGAGGCTCTCGACCGGGGCGTTATTCCAGTGGGGTGTGCAGGAGGCGTCCTCGAAAGGGATGCGTCGGCCGGCGAAATTCTGGGCGAAGCCGCCCCAGGACGCGAAGTCGAGTTTGGTCGCGGTGCGGAGCTGGGTGAGGTAGCCTTCGAGGCGCGGTCCGCGGGAGAGCAGGCGGAAGATGCGGTTTTGGTCGAGGACGTTCACCTGATCGCGCCAGACCATGTAGTCGATGGGCGAGAGTTTGGCGCCATCGCCGACGAGAGTGGGGGTCAGGGTTGTGACGCGGTATCTCATTGGGGTTCCTCGGAGGAGGGAAGGTCGGACGCGGGGAGGTCTGTGGGGAGCTCAGCAATTTCGCCGGCCTGGGGGCCGGCGGCGGACCCGGGGGTCCGCTCCCCTTCGGGTTCGGCGGGTTCCGGGAGAGGTTCGAGCTCGGGGGCGACTGCGGGTCCGCCCTCATTTTCCATAGCGATAGCAGGTGGTTCCTGAACTTTTACTTCGGACTGCTGTGGTGCTCGAAGAACGGGCTCCGGCGGGGCTGGAATCGCGAGTGCGAAGCCGGCGCGATAGACCGGATGCGGGAAATCTTCGGGCGCGACGTCGATGGCGCGTCCGCGAAGGGCTGCTGCGTAGAGGACAGAACCTTCCTGCAGCATGCGGGCCTGCCTCTTGGGGGCGACGCCGGACTGGCTGTCGGTCCAGCCGCCGCGGATGACGGCGCCGTATTCGCCGCGCGACCAATCGATGGAATCGTTCGCGTGAGGCGAGTAGAGCGATAGAAGCCAGAGCGCGCCATCGTCGTTCGAGGTCCAGGGGAGCAGGAAACTGGCATCGTTGAACTCGGGAGCGGAGGCGCGTCCCCAACCGCGGGAGCGTTCACCACCGAAGCCGGAATCGGCGAGCAGGCGGAAGGCGGATTTCACGCGGGCGTCCCAGGTGGAATCGTTGGTTGAGAAAACGCCCCACAGGCCGGCATTCGATGCGAATTCGAGACAGGCGATGCGATGCGGATCAGCGACGCCGGTGAGGCGGTCGATCGCGGCTGAAGTGCGTACGGCGATTTTCACGGGCGCGCCAGAGCCGGTGTGGAAGAGGCAGCCGGTTTCGCCATCCACGACCCAGCGCGATTCATCGATAATTCCGTTGCGAACGACTTCGAGCGGGATGAGCTTCGCGGCTTCGGTGTAAAGACGGCCGGGATTGGCCGGCGGCCACCAGGTTTTCGGCGGCGCGACGAGGCGCGTCTTGCCGATGAACGGAAACAGCGAACTGAGGCGCACCGCG
>CAZPZE010000135.1:0-5358 GCA_964590625.1 uncultured Solibacteraceae bacterium | reverse complement strand
GGTGCGGCGGGCGGCGCATCAGTTGATTGATCGTCCGCTGGTGTTTGAGGATCCGTTTGCGATGCGGATCATTGGGGCGGATGCGGCGGCGGCGACTGAGGCGAAGGCGGAGGGGAAGGTTTCCTCCGCCTTTCGTGCGTTTATGGCGGTGCGGAGCCGGTATGCCGAAGATGAGCTTCGGTCCGCTGTGGAGCGCGGGGTGCGGCAGTATGTGGTGCTCGGGGCGGGGCTCGATACGTTTGCGTGGCGGAATCCGTGGGCGGAACTGCGGGTGTTCGAGGTGGATTTTCCGGCGACGCAGCACTGGAAGAAGCAGCGCGTGACGAATGTCGGGATGGGGATTCCGGAATCGCTGACGTTTGCGCCGGTGGATTTTGAATCGCAGACGCTGGCGGACGGGCTGAGAGCGGCGGGGTTTCGGGAAGATCAGTCCGCTTATTTTTCGTGGCTGGGCGTGACGATGTATCTCACGCTCGAGGCGTTCGATTCGACGATGCGGTTTATTGGATCGCTGCCGCCGGGCGGCGGGGTGACGTTCGATTACGCGGTGGAGCGAT
The DNA here is from genome assembly GCA_964590625.1 of uncultured Solibacteraceae bacterium. Taxonomy (GTDB): domain Bacteria; phylum Acidobacteriota; class Terriglobia; order Bryobacterales; family Bryobacteraceae; genus BOG-234. The sequence goes on along the minus strand of CAZPZE010000135.1, from coordinate 4,801 downwards.
CGGAACTGGGGATTCTCGAGAAGGTGGCGCTCGATCATCTCGCGAAGAAAGTGGCTTCACTGGGAGAGCCGTTCCAGTTGTTTTTTCGGCCGAAGGAACTGGCGGAGAGGATGCGGCGGTTCGGATTCAGTGACATCGAGGACATGGGGCGCGATGAGCTGAATGCGCGGTATTTCGCGAATCGGAGCGATGGTTTGCGCGTGCGCGGCGGTGCGGGACGGCTGATGCGGGCGCGGCACGTGTAAACCATTTTTTGCAGGCGATGTTTTCGCACAACTGCTAACAATTTGGCAGCGAATTGTAACGTTCGACGGACATGCTGAAGATGGATGTCCGGTGTTATTAGTTTTGCGTGGAAGGATTCGGAAGTTGTCCGGCAGTTCACGACCGGCGTTTGCCTGCATGGACACACGCTGTATTCGGAAGAGTGTCTGTCATTCCTGCCGCGTCATCTGAAGATGGCGCCGGGGATTTCGGGGATCGTGCGGAAGTATGAGCGCGGGCCGGAGGCGGTGAATTTTGCGAATGCGTGGTGGACGCCGCCGCTGACTCCGGGCGCGGCGCTTGCGCTGGAGCAGAGGCAGATCGCTGATGCGGGGCTGCGTCCGATTGTTTCGCTGACGGATCACGACAATATTGAGGCGCCGCTTTCGCTCGCAGGCGAGCCGGTTTCGGTTGAGTGGACCGTGCCTTATGCGCGTTCGATTTTTCATCTGGGGATTCATCACCTGCCACGCAAGAGTGCGCGCGAGTGGATGCGGCGGTTCGCGGCGCTCACGGCGCGCCCTGATGAGGAACAGCTTCCGGAGATTCTGCGTGAGGTGGCGGCGATTCCGGATTGTCTGATCGTTCTGAATCATCCGTATTGGCTGGAAGAAGGTGTGGAGCCGGCGGATCACGATCGCGCGCTGGGCCGGATTTTGCACGAATGCATCGAGTGGTTTCATGCGTTCGAGCTGAACGGCACGCGCGGCTGGGAAGAGAACAGCAGAGTGGTGGAACTGGCGGAGGTTTGCGGGAAGCCCGTGATTTCGGGCGGCGACCGCCATGCGTGGGAGCCCGCGGCGTGCATCAATCTGACGAATGCGGCTTCGTTTGCGGAATTCGCGGCGGAAGTGCGGGGCGGGCAGAGCTTCGTGCATTTCATGCCGCACTATCGGGAGCCGATGGCGCTGCGGATTCTCGAAACGGCGTGGGATATTCTGCGGCCTTATCCGGGAGAGGCGGGGCGAGAGCGGTGGACGGATCGGATTTTCTATCGCTGCGATGACGGGGTGGTGCGTTCGTTGACGGAGTTGTGGCGCGAGCGGCGGCCGTGGGTGATGACGACGCCTCTCGATGCGCTGACCGGATTTCTGCAACTGGTGACCGCGCGTCGGATGCGCGGGGCGATGCGTTTGGTTTTTGCCGAACGCGGAGAAGCGCTGCCTTGAGATCGCTGCTGGGGCGGCTTCGTGAATCGGTGCGGGGCCTTGCGCCCGAGACGGTCGCGCTCATCTTCGTGCTCGGGATTGTGCTGGGAATTTTTCCGGTATTCGGATTGCCGACGCTGCTGTGCGCGGCTGCTGCGGTTGTTTTCCGTCTGAATCTGGCGGCGATTCAACTGGTGAATCAGGTGGCGTCCCCGCTGCAATATCTGCTGCTGGCGCCGCTCGGGCGAGCGGGCGCGAGTATTATTGGATCGCGGACGAGCAGCAACATCATCGAGCATGTTGTGAACGGAACGCGGAATGCAGTTGTGGGATGGTGCTGCGTTTGCGTGCCGGTGGGTGTGGTGCTGTATCTCGTGCTCGCATTTCTATTGCAGCGGAGAACGCCACGTAGTGTCTGAATTTCCGAAATCCTTCCTGTGGGGCGCGGCGACGGCGGCGCATCAGGTGGAGGGGAACAACATCAACAGCGATCTGTGGGTGCTGGAACATATCGAACCCACGCTGTTCGCGGAGCCGTCGCTCGACGGCTGCGATCATCTGCATCGATATCCCGAAGACATCCGGATGCTGGCGCATCTGGGATTTAATACGTACCGGTTTTCAATCGAGTGGGCGCGGATTGAGCCGGAGCGCGGAGCGTTCTCGATGGCGGCGCTCGAGCATTACCGGCGCGTGCTCGGGACCTGCCTTGATAATGGCGTGACGCCGATGGTGACGTTCTATCACTTCAGCTCACCGCGGTGGTTCGCTGCGATGGGCGGGTGGGAGAAGCCAGCGGCACAGGATTTATTTCTGCGGTACTGCGGGCGCGCGACGAAGCATCTGGGCGATCTGATTTCGTACGCCACGACATTCAACGAACCGAATCTTCCGATGCTGCTCAAGTGGCTGCCGGCGGCCGAGATCCCGTTTCTGAAAGTGCGGAAGATGGCGAAGCTCGCGACGAAGGCGCTGGGCGGGGATCAGTGCGGATGCTTTTTCCTGGGCGATGCGAATAAGCTGCGCGACAACATGATCGCGACGCATCATCGGGCGGTGGAGGTGATGAAGTCGGGGCCGGGAAGTTTTCCGGTGGGCGTCAGCATTTCGATGCAGGACGAGCAGGCGGTGGGTGCGGACAGCAAGCGCGATAAGAAGTGCGCGGAGGTTTACGATCCGTGGCTGGCGGCCGGAAACAGGGGCGATTTCCTGGGGATTCAGGTGTACACGCGATGCCGGGTGGGGAAGAAGGGCGATCTGAGTCCGGAGACTGGCGCCGAGATTACGCAGATGGGATACGAGTTCTGGCCGGAGGCGCTCGAAGCTTGTCTGCGCTATACGCATGCGCGGGTGAAGGCGCCGATTTACGTGACGGAGAACGGCGTCAGCACCGAAGATGATGAACGGCGGATTGAGTACATCCGGCGGGCGCTCGACGGAGTGCTGAAGTGCCTGGCGGATGGGATCGATGTGCGCGGGTATATTCACTGGTCATTGCTCGACAACTTCGAATGGATCATGGGGTACCGGCCGAAGTTCGGGCTGGTGGCGGTGGACCGGACCACGCAGGAACGCACGATCAAGCCGAGCGCGCTTTATCTGGGTGAGATTGCGCGGAAGAACCGGATGCCGGCTCAGACGCTGGCGGGGATTGTTTCGGGCGCGCAGGGCGCATAGCTGAGAAGCTCTTCGAGGACATCGGGGGTCTCGTAAACGGCGCGGTTGTGAATCGCTGATACGCGGCGGCGAAAGCTTTCATAATTTTTCGGCGTGAGAAGCGTGTCGACCGCGGCGCCGATTTCGTCTTCGAAATTTCTGACGACGAGGCCGAGGCCTTTTTCTTCGATCCACTGCGTGTTGTAGCGTTCGTGGGCGAGAGTCCACGCGTTGCGCTGCACAATGACGGGCAGTTGTTTCGCGAGGGCTTCGCTGATGCTGCCGGGGCCGGGCTTTCCGATGAAGAAATCGGCGAGTTCCATGAACCAGGGAACGTCGCGGGTGAAGCCGTGGATGGACATCGGGATGTGTTTCCTAATGGCGCGCAGTTCGCGGGCGAGAAGGTCGTTCTTGCCGCAGAGAAGGATCAGTTGCAAGCGTCGAGTGGACTGATTGAGCGCATGCGCGATTTGCAACATTTCGTTCGAGCCTTCGCCGCCGAATAGAACGAGGCCCGTGGGGAGGTCGGGCTGCAGGCCGAGGGTGGCGCGGCCGCAGCGGCGATCGGCATCGGGCGGTTCGTGGAAGGCCGGGTTGAGAATCATGCCGGAAGTGCGGAAGATGCGGCGGGCTCCGAGCTGGGCGGCCTGGCGCGCGGCATGTTCAGAGCCGCAGATGACGTTGTGGCCGGGTTCGATCCAGAAGTGAGGCGGGTAATCGGCGATGTCGGTGAGGATGGTGGCCATCGGGACGGCGGGGCAGGCGGCGGAGAGAGATTCGGCGATGGCGCGATTGAAGTGCGGGATGAGAGAGACGACGAGATCGGGCTGTGACGTGGTCCAGTATTGCGTGAGCACTTCGACCTGCGAGCGGTGCGTCATGCGGATCAGCAGATGCATGAGGCGGATCATGTGGGCGGAGCCGAGGGTCCAGCCGCGGCGCAGCAGGATGTTGTAGACCTCTTCGTAGCGGATGCCGGTGCAGCGCTGGATGAAGTCGATCGGGTTGAACAGATCCTGCATGCTGACCATGTCGACGTCCCAGGGGCGGCGCTGACGGCCGATGACGTCGCGGAGGGCGGCTGCGGCGGTGCGGTGTCCGCCGCCGGCATCGACGAATAGCAGGGTGACTTTGCGGTTCATCGTTTTAGAGTGAGCTTGCGGGCATCGGCGAGCGTGGGCTCGTTGCCTTCGGGTTCGTGTTCGAGATAGACGCGCAGGTAGCGTTCGGCGCGGGCGGGATCGTGTCCGGCGCGGAGAAGCGCGGATGCGGCCTGGTAGTACGGGGCGAGATCGTCGGGAACCGCCTGGGAGGCGGTGGTGAGAGTTCGATCGAGATCGGACCAGTCTTCGCGTTCTGCGTAAATTTGGGCGAGGACAGACCACGGCTCAATGCGTGTGCGATCGAGTTTCAGCATTTCCGTTGCGGCGTTTTCAGCGGGCGCGAGGTTGGGGTGTACGGGGGCGAGATAGAACTTCGCGAGCTCGGCGCGGGCTTTGTAGCTGGGGGGCTGAACGCTGGCGCTTTCGACGAGCAGCGCGGCGGTCTCGGCATCCTGTTTGCGGTATGCGGCGACGCGCGCTTTGGCGAGGAAGCCTTCGGCGGGGTCCATTTCGGCGATGTGCTCCGCGACGGCGGTGGCTTTCTTCACATCGCCGCCGGCGATGCCGGGAGCAACGAGATAGTACTCGAGGAGATCGCGCTGGGCCTGAAGATCGCGGGGGTCGAGGGAG
>CAZPZE010000134.1:0-4570 GCA_964590625.1 uncultured Solibacteraceae bacterium | reverse complement strand
GGGCAACGTGCCGGCTAACGGCCGGGAGGGATCTCTCAAAGGGATCTTTACGGAAAGTGCCACAGAGAATATACCGCCCCAGGACCGCAAGCGAATGGGGTAAGGGTGAAAAGGTGCGGCAAGAGCGCACCGCGGACGGAGTAATTCGTCCGGCAGGGCAAACCCCACGCGGAGCAAGACCAAATAGGGGAGGAGGAGCTGCCCGCTCCGTCATACTTCCGGGTAGGTCGCTACTGCCGGCCTCAGCGCCGGCGATGAATCGCGTAGTAATGCGCGGTCTGGATGAATGGCTATCGCCCGCAAGGGTACAGAAACCGGCTTACAGTCCGGCGCCTGCCAGTAACCAATCCACCTCATCCATCGTGTTCGAATAGAGGAAGCATGCGTCTCATTCCGATCCTCGGCGCGGCGCTCACAGCCGCTGCTATTCTGCATGCTCAAACTCCTGATACCCCGCCCTCACTCATCTATCGCAGCGAACCGGAATACTCCGCAGAAGCCACGCGCGCGCGCGTCCAGGCCACCGTCACGCTCAGCGTGATCGTCGGTGAAGACGGCAAGGCGCGCGACATTCATGTCCAGGAAGGCGCCGGCTTCGGTCTCGATGAAAAAGCCGTCGAAGCCATGGCAAAATGGCGCTTCAATCCCGGCACACGCAACGGACAACCGGCCGGCGTTCCCGCCAATATCGAGATGAATTTTTCCATTCTCGCCCGCAACGACAAGATCGATCACTCCGGCCAGAGCGCCCGCCTCAACTTTACGCTGCCGCCTGGCGCTACCCGCCCTGAACTCATCATCGGCCAGCTTCCCGGCAACCCGGAGTCCACCGGCGATCAGTTGCTTCGCTTCCACATCCAGGTCGACGCAAAGGGCGCCCCACAGAACGTTGCCCCCATCAGCGCCACCGACCTTCTCTGGCAAAAGCAGGCGCTGCTCGTCATCAAAACATGGCGCTTCGAACCCGCCGAGCTGGATGGCAAACCCGTCGCCGTGGAAGGTGTCTTCGAACTCGCGCACAGTGGCGATGTCGCCCCGCCCATGATCGAAGAACCGCCGGCGGAAGCCGGCACCGAAGCGCGGGAAGCACCCGCCCCCGCGGCGCCTCTGAACCCGCCGCCGCTCCAGATTTCCGGCCTCACTCCTCGAGGGCGTCAGACCGCGACCGTTCTCCCCAATGGAACGGTTCTGCTCGCCGGCGGCGTCGCCGACTCGCACGCGCTTGCCACCGCCCAGATCTACGATTGGGCCACGCGCGCCATCGTAAATACCGCCTCCATGCACGAGGCGCGACAGAATCACGTGGCCGCGCTCCTTCGCGATGGAACGCTCCTCATCGCCGGCGGCAGCAACGCACAACCACTCACCTCCGCCGAAATCTTCGATCCATCTACCGGCACCTTCTCCGTCACCGGCAGCCTTCACGAGGCGCGCGAATTCGCGGCCGCCGCCGCTCTTCCCGATGGCCGCATCCTCATCTGCGGCGGCAAGGGCCCAGGCACGAAATTCCTCGCCAGCACCGAAATCTACAACCCGCGCACGAAGTCCTTCACGCCCGGCCCGGACATGACTATGCCGCGTTCTTCGTTCAGCGCCGTTCGTCTCAAAGACGGCCGCATTTTCCTGCTGGGCGGCTTCGGCGCCGCGGCATCCACCGCCGAGATCTACGACCCCGCCTCCAATACTTTCCACGCAGCAGCGAAGATGACCTCGCTCCGCTACTACTTCACGGCCGCTCTTCTTCCGAACGGCAAAATTCTGATCGCGGGAGGAACTGCTCAAATCGGCGGCGGTCCCGCGCTCTCCACCGCTGAACTCTATGACCCGGTGGCGGACAAATTTGAACCCACCGGCCCTTTGACTCAGGCCCGCATGTATTCCGAAGCCACGGTGCTGCAGAATGGAAAAGTTCTGCTCACCGGCGGCGTCCCAGCCATTCCCGGCCCGCCGCTCCAGCCATCCGATCTCTACGATCCCGCCACCGGAACCTTCTCCGCCGGCCCCACGCTCAAGACCCGCCACCTTGGCCACACTGCCACGATGCTCCAGGATGGCTCGGTTCTGATCGCGGGAAGCACCGGCCGCAATGAAGCCGCCAGCGCGGAGCTGATCACCGTCCACTGATTATGAAAACTGTTGCCATCGCCGGAGCCGGCATCATCGGACTCACCACCGCCTGGCGTCTCGCCCGCCAGGGCTGGCAGGTCATCGTCTTCGACCGCCGCGAAGCCCTCCATGAAGCCAGCTGGGCCGCCGCCGGCATGCTCGCCCCGGGCGGCGAAATCGATCACACTACCGACCCTGCCTTCGTCCGCATGGCCCTCGCCAGCCTCGATCTTTATCCCGAATTCGTCCGCGATCTCGAAGAGGATTCCGAACTCAGCCTCGAATACCGCCGCTGCGGAGCCATCGATCTCGGGACTACCGAAGACAAGGTCGCCCTGCAGTCCAGCTTCGGTATCCACTCGACGCCCTGCGACTTCCGTGGACGCCCCGCGCGCTTCTATCCAAACGACGCAGTTGTCGATCCCCTCAGCATCAATGACGCCCTGCGCGCCGTCTGTCGCCGCCACGGCATCCAGGTGCGCGAACACGATCCCGTGACGGACATCCTTCCGAATGCCGTACGCACCGCCAGCGGCGAATTTCCGGCCGACTGCATCGTGGTCGCCGCCGGCGCCTGGAGTTCCGCGCTGCTTCCCGGCCTCCCGCGCTCTTATCCCGTTCGCGGCCACCTGATCTCGTTCGACCTCGCGCCCGGCCTGCTTCCCACCATCGTGCGCGACGGCCATACTTATCTGATCCAGCGCGAAAACGGCTCCGTCATCGCGGGAAGCTCGATGGAAATCGCCGGGTTCGACCGCGCAATCCACCAGCCGATCGTCGAAGATATCCGCCGCCGCGCCGCACAGCTCATCCCCGAACTCGCGGCGGTCGAGCCGACCAACTGCTGGACCGGTCTTCGCCCTGCGTCCGACTCCGGCCCCGTCATCCGCCGCCTGCCCGGCACCAACATCTGGGCAGCCTACGGACATTTCCGCAACGGCATCCTGCTCGCGCCCTATACGTGCCGCCTGATCGCCGAAGAAATCGGCCAGGCCTAATCCTTCACCCACTTCGGGAACGGACCCGCAGCCCCGGCCCGGCACGCCCGCATCAGATCCGGCAAACGCTTCCGACGCGCCAGCAGCCGCTCCAGCATGACCTCCAGCGCATCTTCTTCACCCGCAATCCACTCTGGGGGAATCCGCCGTAACGCGCGATCCAGCACTTCCTCCGGAAAATGCATCGCCCGCGTCAGCCACGGCTCGAAATCCTCGATCGACCGCACCTTTTCGTAGACAATGCGGCGCGCATACAGCCCCGTGATGGCCGATTCCGGAAAATCCCAGTGCGGCCCATTGAACGCGAACCCGTGGTCGATCATCAGCGCCACGAATCCCATCTTCCGCGGCGGAATTCCCGGCCGCGCCAGCCAGTCCTTCAGTTCCGCCCGGAAGAAAATCGCCTGCCGCCCGTCCCCGTTCGCCACCCAGCGATCGAAAACCAGCGTCGCTAGAAACTGCTCCGCATTAGCTACCTGCTCGAGCAGCGCATCCGGAATGAAATCGTAAACCGCGGTCGTCCGCGGGGTTCCCGGATGCCGCGATCCGTAGTGCCACCCCGGCTCCACCGCCGCGCGGTGCGCCCCGCCATGAAAACCCACGTCGGGATTCTCCCGCAGGAACTCCGCCGATACCGTTACCAGTTCCTGCACAGGCGCCGAAATCTGCAGATGCGAAAGAATCTCGCCCGCGATCCACTCATTCACGAGTATTCTTCTGTGCTGCGGGTTATTCTGGAACTTGACGATGTAGGAATGGCCATCGTCGGCTTCCAGCAGGTGCGCCTGCGCCCCGCCCCTCATCTTCCGGATGAAATGGCGAGCGTTTACCGGCATGCCCCTGGCTGGCGGATTGCAGTCACTATTGAGGAGAGGATCACTTGCCTGAAGAAACGAAACCCGCGCCCGACCCTGAAAAGAGCCGCGATGAAATCGCGCTCGAGCTCATGAAATTCATCGCCGTGACCACCGGATATGGGAAAGGAAGCTCGGCGGCGGCTGGTTTCTCCGCCAAGCCGTCAAAATCGGCCGAGGAATATGCCGATTCCCTGATCCAGCTTTTTGAGAGATGCCGGTCGGTGGTCGCCAAGCCGGTGACGCCGGCGAAGTAACGAAAGCCTGCCCGAAAAACGTGAGCCCCGGACGCTGATCCGGGGCTCACGAGAACTTTACTTTTTGCCCTTCGCGGCTTTTTTCTTCGGGGCCGCCTTCTTCACGGCCTTTTTGGCCGCTTTTTTCTTTGGTGCCGCCTTTTTGGCTGCCTTTTTCGACGCGGCTTTCTTTGCTGCCTTTTTGGGGGCCGCCTTCTTTGCTGCCTTTTTGGGAGCTGCTTTCTTCGGGGCTGCTTTCTTCGCTGCCTTTTTGGGGGCGGCCTTCTTAGCCGCTTTCTTCGGAGCAGCCTTCTTCGCGGCGGCTTTCTTCTTTGCGGGAGCCGCGGCCTTCTTTGCGGGAGCGGGAGTCGCTTTG
>CAZPZE010000133.1:0-2508 GCA_964590625.1 uncultured Solibacteraceae bacterium | reverse complement strand
AATGCCCTCCTCCACAGGATCAAAATCGTCGGCGCGGCAGCCGGCGCATCCGCCGTCAACGGCGATTATTTTGGAGGGTTCTATTCCTTCGACGGCGTCTATCCATCCGCCACGGGCCACGCGCTGATCGCGAATGACCTGCTCTCCTTCCTGAATCAGACTTACCACGAGTCGTTCGCGATGGTGAGCGTCGCGCCGATCGCGGCGGCGGACCCTGCGGTACAGATAAGACGGCCGCAAGCTGCACTGACTTCCTCAGCAGACCCCGAACGAGGACGGCTTCTGCGGGAGGGACGGCGATGAGGCTGGCCTCTACATTCGCCTGCTGCGCGCTGGCACTGATCCCTGGACTCGCGCTCGGCGATCAGCCGGTCTACATTTTCGATCCGCTTCCAAAACCGCTGGTGCTCCCGTCTGGCAACGTGGAGACGCTGCCCCTGAACCACGACGGCAGTTTCTTTGGCGATCAGTTCCGTATTGTCGATTGCGCTCCCGGTGTGACTCCGGCCTTCCCCGGCGACACCATCGCGGACGAAGTGAAATACGGCACCTGCGGCAATCAGCTCTTCGGCGGACCCGCGATCTTCGACAGCCATCTGCGCGGCGCGCTCACCATCGAATTTACGCCCACCAGCCCGACTACGGCCCATTTCACCGTCTCTCAGCACATCATGACCGGCGATGACGGAACCGCCACCGCGCCGCTTGGTTACAACTTCCCGGTCACTCAGAACACCGCATCCGACAGGCTGATGATTTCATCGGGCGACCTGGATCTGACCACCGGCTATGCCAATCCCAACACTCTGGTCTGGTACGTCCACTTCGAGAACACCGGACTCACGGCGATCAGTAAGGCCAATCCCAACCTCCAGAACGGCCATGACGTGAACTTCCCGGGCCAGCGCGGATTCGCCTGGGCCAACTTCGCGCAGCGTCCCGACGGCCTTCTCGATTTCTATTTCCGCGGCAGCACCTTCCTGCCGCTGGGCGATAATTTCGGCGGCGATCCCGTTCGTTTCCCTCTGCCTTACTGCGACGCCGCGATGAACTGCATGAGCGTGCTCGCGCGTGGCAGCAGCCTGCATCCCCATCTCCAGCTCGATACGCGCGATTCGCTTGGCTATACGCCCTGCGCGCCGAATTGCCCCGATATCCCGACGAACAAAGTCGAGATCTTCACAGTCAGCGCGCGCTACAGCTCGTTCGGCGATGATTTCGATCTGCGGATTCCCGAACTCGGCGGCCTCGGGCCAGGCCGGTCCGAACTCCAGGGGCGCGTGCAGATCCAGTTCGGACCGCGAACCGGCAGCACCGTTCCATTCCAGCTTTCGGTGATGCCGCCCGAAGGACTCTTCGCGGAGCCGCCCAACAGCCCGCTGCTCGGCCCCGGATTCCGAGGCTTTCTGCTCGGAACCAACCAGACACTCCATTTCCCCAACTACCTCTATCCGCAGCATAAGGTTTATTTTGCGGATGAAGTCTTCAATCGCGCCTCGGGCGCAATCGATCTCGCCAGCGGCCAGGTTGTGGGCGAATTCATCTATCCGATGTACATTGACCAGTCGATCATCGAACAGCTCATCCCGGACAACAACGGCCGCGTCTCCCTCGATCCGTTCTTTATGGTGGGGATGCGCGCTCCGCAGGCGCCCGAGGACCCGAACTATATGTTCTTCGAAAAGGGCCAGAATGGGCAGACCACGCTGCGTATGAACCTGTTCCATCACCGCACGTTCGCGACATATTGCTTTCCCCAGCCGCAGCTCGTTCCGGGACAATGCTGGGTATCGCCGGCCGATAGCGGCGGAAACCTGAACATCTTCGGCAAAATCCAGGCGGCGCATCTCGCCGATCCGGGCAATCCAGGAAATGCGATCCTCAGCGATAACCGCACGTTCACTTCCGAAACGGGCGACCCGTTCACCTATAGCTTCTCGGTCGCATGCAGTCCCGTCGGGATGCCGTTCTCATTCGCCTATACAAATAACGACAGTGGCTCATCCGGCGGCACCTTCAAAATGGATCATCTGGTTTCGGTCAGCTGCACGAACTCTCACGTCTCGACCGCCAATCCCGGCAGCTACGATCAGGTGGCCATCACGGGATTCGGCACGTGGAGCAAGGACGCCGTCGCCGGACCGACAGTCGCCGCCCTGCCGAATCAGCCGCGCTTCATGTCAGCGTCGATTTCGGTCGATCCGGCCAATCCGTACGCCCACATCATCGTGTTTAACAATTACCCGGGCGAGAACCTGAAGCTGCCCGGCGCCTCCATCGTGACGGGGGACGATACGGACGTGAATCTCTCGACTGCGGAAAACAAACCCGCCGAGAAGCCCGTGCCGTAAATCAGTGGCCGGTCCTGCCGCGCTCCGAGAGATAAAAGGAGCCGGTCAGGGCGATCCCCAGACCCAGCACGCAGAGCACGATAATGAAGAACGTCTCGCGCGTGTAGAAGTAGAGCCCGAGGATGCCGATCCACATCGGAATGCGCGCCATCAGCGT
>CAZPZE010000132.1:0-1840 GCA_964590625.1 uncultured Solibacteraceae bacterium | reverse complement strand
GCCATCGGAAGAATTGCGGCGACGACGGCGAGCGTCGCGAGGATGGTGGGGTTGCCGACCTCATCCACCGCTTCAACCGCTACGTCGAACGGCGGGCGGGATTGATTCTCCGGCATCCGCCAGTGGCGAACGATGTTCTCGACAACAACGATGGCGTCATCCACCAGAATGCCGATCGAGAAAATCAGGGCGAAGAGCGTGATGCGGTTGAGCGTGTAGCCGTAGAGATAAAAGACGGTGAGGGTCAGGGCGAGCGTGACCGGAATCGCCGTGAAGACGATGAGCGATTCGCGAAATCCCAGAACGATCGCGATCAGGATGCTGACCGATACAACGGCGATCAGCATGTGGAAGAGGAGCTCATTCGATTTTTCCTTCGCCGTGTCCCCGTAGTTGCGAGTCACGGTCATTTCGACGCCCGCCGGAATGACCGAGCCGCGGAGGCGATTGACGCGGGCAAGAACATCGTCTGCGACTACGACGGCATTGGTGCCTTTACGCTTCGCGATGGAGAGCGTGACAGCCGGGAACGATCCCGGTGTGCCGGATTGGGAGTAGCGAACGTATTGGGACGGCTCTTCGCCGCCGTCGGTGACGGTGGCGATGTCGCGCACGAAGATGGGTTTCTCGCCCGAGACGCCCACCACAACGCCGCGCACATCGTCGGCTGTGGTGAGGAACTGGCCGGTTTCGAGGATGAACTCGCGATTTCCGGAAGCGAATTCACCCGACGGCAGGCGCTGGTTGGAGATGCTGAGCGCATTCGCGACCTGCAGCGGGGAAAGGCTGTAAGCGGCGAGGCGCGCTTCATCGAGTGCGATGCGAATGTCACGGCGCTGGCCGCCGATCAGCGTGACCGCCGAGACGTCGGGAGTCTGGGTGATCGTGTCATGCACCTGGGCCGCGATTCGCCGCAGCTCGAAATCGCCGTAGCGCTTGCTCCAGAAAGTCAGCGCGAGAATCGGCACATCATCAATCGAGCGAGGCTTCACGAGCGGCGCACTGGCGCCGGGCGGAATGAGGTCGCTGTTCGCGGCGAGTTTCTGGTTGAGGCGCACGATGGCCTTCTCCTCGTCCTGACCGACCAGAAAGCGGACGATCGCGGTCGACATGCCCGGGCTGGAAGTCGAGTAGATGTATTCGACGCCGGGAATTTCCCAGAGAAGCTTTTCCATGGGCTTCGTTACGCGCTCTTCCACCTCACGGGCGGAAGCGCCGGGCATCTGGACGAAGACGTCGACCATGGGGACGACGATCTGGGGTTCTTCTTCGCGCGGCAGTTTCAGGACAGAGAAAAGCCCGAGCAGCAATGAGCCTGCGATCACGAGCGGCGTCAGCTTCGAACGAATCCACGCGCGGGCGAGCCGGCCGGAGGGGCCAATACGGTGCGGGGTAGCCGGATCGCTGCTCACGGGCGAACCTCAACAGGGGCGCCGTCTGTGAGTCCGGCTGGAATGGGAGCGACCACTTTCTCACCCACGGTGAGTCCCGAGAGCACTTCGACGTGGTCGCCGGATTTTTCGCCGAGAGTGACGAGACGTCCGCGCGCGATGCCATTCTCGATGACGAACACGGACTGCAACTGGCCGTTTTCACGAACCGAAGCGGCAGGAATGGAGAGTACGTTACGAGAGCCGAGCGCGAAAGATGCGCGTCCGAACATGCCGGAACGGATTCCGGGCCGCGAGGGCAGATCGATTTTCACAGTGTAAGAACGAGACGCGGCGTCCACGACGGGTGTGATCTCGGCGACGCGCGACGTGACCGGCTCCGCCGCGTCATCCAGCGTGACCGAAACCGTCTGGCCGACTTTGATGCTGCCCAGCTTCGACTCCTCCAC
>CAZPZE010000131.1:0-7161 GCA_964590625.1 uncultured Solibacteraceae bacterium | reverse complement strand
CCATGCTGCCGCTGGCGCTGCCCCCGACAGTGCTCGGCTATTACCTGCTCGTCGTGATCGGCCGATCGAGCTGGACCGGCCGCGTGTGGGAAGCGCTCACCGGATCGCCGCTGGTCTTCACCTGGAAAGCGGCCGTCATCGCCTCTACTCTGCACGCGATTCCGCTCATGATCAAGTCGTCGCGAGCTGCGCTCGAATCGGTCGACCTGGCCTGCGAGCGCGCCGCCCGCAGCCTCGGAGCCTCGGAATGGCGATTGTTCTGGCGCATCAGCCTGCCGCTCGCCCGGCGTCCGATCGCGGCGGCGGCGGTCCTTGCGTTCGCGCGTTCCCTCGGCGATTTCGGCGCCACGCTTATGGTCGCGGGCGACATCCCGCATCGCACGCAGACGGCGGCCATCGCGATCTTTGACGCTGTCGAGTCCGGTGACACGATGACGGCTCGCGTGCTGGTCATCGTCATCTCGATTCTGACGGCCGCGGTCGTTCTGGTGGCGAATCATCTCGAAAGAAAGCGCGTGGCCCGATAGAATGCTGCGCGCCACCATCGCGAAGCGGTTCGAGCCGGGTGCGGATTCCGCGGGCTTTTCGCTCGGCGTCGAATTCGAAGCGCCGGCCGGCGTCACCGCGCTCTATGGGCCGAGCGGGTCCGGCAAGACGCTGACGCTCGACTCGATTGCCGGCTTCGCCACGCCGGACTCCGGCCGTATTCTGCTGAATGACCGCATCCTGTTCGATTCCGGCGCGAATGTTCATCTGCCGTCGCGCGATCGCAAATGCGGATACGTCTTCCAGCGCGACGCGCTGTTCCCGCACATGACCGTGCGGGCGAATCTGGCGTTTGCCGCCAGCCGTCTGCCGCGCCTCGAACGGCACCGGCGCATCGCGGAACTGCTCGACCGATTTCGCATCGCCGATCTCGCCGGACGCTATCCGCACGAACTCTCCGGCGGACAGAAGCAGCGCGCCTCGGTCGCGCGGTCTTTGATCGCTGACCCCGGCGTTCTGCTGCTCGATGAGCCTGGCACCGGTCTGGACGCCGTGCTGCGCGCCGAACTGCACTCCATCATTCTGGAGATCCGGGAATCGCTCTCGATTCCGATCCTGCTCGTGACGCATAACGCGGAGGAGTGCTTCGCGCTGGCCAGTCAGGTTCTGATTTATTCGACAGGCGCGATCCTGCACTGCGGCTCGCCGCTCGATCTGCTGCGGAATCCGGGGTCTGTGGAAGCAGCCCGAATGCTCGGCGATTTCAATATCTACGAAGCCGAAGTTCTGGCGCTCGATCCCGGCCGACAGACCAGCCGCATCCGGCTGCTCGACACCGAAATCGAAGGGCCGCACCTGCGCGGCTGTTTCCTCGGCGACCGCGTCACTCTCTGCGCGCGTCCGGAAGAACTGCAGATTGCCACGAAGCCGGGCGGGAATCGCATCCGCGCCGATCTGCTCCGCGTAACCGAGAGAACTCAGGGGGTGCGTGCCGATTTCGGCAGCGAACTGGTGGTGGATACTTCGCGCGCGAACTGGTCCAGCCTGAAGGATGCGGATGGATGGTGGATCGAGATCCCTGCTTCGATCCTGCGGCAGGTCTCTACTTCGAAGCCGTCGAATCGAACGTGATGTTCGAGTCCGCGCCGTACTTCTTGTAGTTGCGGAAGTCGATGGAGTTGCGTGTGCACTCCGTCGTGCCGCGGTTGCAGCTCAGCGCTTCGGAGTGCGTGGGCAGCAGATACTTCTTCGTGCCGATTGAGACGTAATCGTAGTCCACCGCGGACTCGATGTGGTCAAGCGGGAATTCCCTCGGGATCTGGCGCGCATCCATTTCGATGCGGAGCACGCGCGACGTTTCCTTGTCGATCCAGACTGCGCCGCCGTAAGCCGGGCGATAGCGCGAGCCGCCGGCATAAACCTGCCAGCTTGAGCGCGGCTGCTCGATCATGAAGTCATAGCGCCAGGCGGGACGGTTCACGATGGTGGTGGATCGCTTGTTGGTGAACAGAGCGTCGCTCGCCGGCGAGAGAATCGCCTGCAGGGTGCTGGCGAATTCGCCTTCCGACCAGGATCCCGATTTCTCCACGTCCTTCGTCGGCTTGCCGTTGACCAGGATGTTCTGATAGCGCTCCTTGCCGTTCTCCGTGATCACGTCTGCCGTCACCACATCAAGCGCCTGCCAGTTGGGATTGCCGCGGGTGGCGGCGTCGGATTCGTAGCGCGTCGTGTACTCTTTCACGATGTAATCCGGCAGCGTCTCGGTAAATTCGAAGGCGGTTTCGCGGGCCTTGTCGATGATGGGATCGTTGGTGGCGGCCACGCCTGAGGGTGTGGGCAGCGAACTGTCCGTCACGCCCGGAACCTGGGTGACGCCGCCGACTTCGTGGGCCCGAACGGTGGGGCGGGGAGGCATTCCGCCGCTATCAGAAGTGGCCTGGTCGTCCGTCGGGGTGCCGCGATGGAGGCGCGGCGGACCGGGATCGCCATCCATGAGGGGGGCGTTGCTTGCCATCTCGACGGGGGCGTCGGAATTCGAACTGCTGCCGCCGCTCGAAGGGGCGCGCTTGAGGTGCGGACGGTCGGGGTCATCATCCGCGGTGCTGTTGGAGGCCTGGGTGGAGGAGTCGCCCTTGCTCTTTTTGCTGTTGTCGGCGTTCGGATCCGGTTTGGCGTGCATCGACTGGTTCAGGGGCCGCGAGGCGGCGGCGCGCTCCTCTGGAGTGGCGTCGCGCTCCTGGGTAATGACATCCGCCAGAAAGTTGTTGTTGATGTCCTGCCGGGCCTGCACGGTGACGTAGTCGCCGAGATTGAAGTCCGATGGCCGACTCTGGCCGAATTTTGTGAAGAAACGCGCATTGGGCGCGATCTGCATCCGGATGATCTGCGAATCGTCCGTTTCGATGGTCAGGTTGGTCGCAAAGATCTCGCGGAGATTTCCGTTCAGCGAACGGTAAGCCCCAACGCCCTGAGGGTAGGTGTTTCCGCCGTTCGGATAGGTTGTGCCGGGACAGACACCGTTGGTCGGATACTGGCCGCCGGGACAGGTGGTGGTGGTGCTGGGAACCTGGCCGCCCGGATAGGTAGTGCCGCCGGGGGCCGGGTAGCCGACGCCACCGCCAGGATACGGCCCGCCAGGATAGCCAACGCCACCCGGATAACCAACACCGCCAGGATAGCCGACGCCGCCCGGATAGCCCGGGCCTGGGTAACCGACGCCGCCACCGGGGATGATCACACCGCCGAACTGGGCCAGCAGGGCTGTGGAAACGGTCAGCAGCAGTGGTATCAGGCGGCGCAGCATATGCCTTCTCGACGGTGCGCGTGAAACCCTGGTTCCACGCGCCCGTCTTTATTATTATGACGCGAAAAGGGCCATTACTTCTTGAGGCTCCGGACGTAGGCGATCACGTTATCCACCTGATCGGCCGGAACGCTCTTCTGGGCCGGCATCTTGCCCTTGCCCTTGGTGATCGCGTTGCGGATATCGTCGTCGGTCTTGGAAGCCTGGAACTGGGGATCCGCGAGTGTGGGAATCGTCACCTGCATCATCTTTGCAAGCGCGTCATTAGGGGTGGCTCCGGCCTCCCCATGACATCCCTTGCAGGTTTTGTCGAAGATCGCCTTTCCCGCGGCAGCATCCGCGCCGAGCGCGACTCCTGTAACGGTGGCCATGAGCGCCAGAAACGTAACGATCAGTTTGTTCATAGATCTCCTTCGACCAGAGATTATATCGTGGGGGCCCTTACATCACGGCCCCAGCGAGTGCGGTATAAAAATAGAGGAAAAGAAAGCCCCCAAATATGATTAGAACCCTGATATTGCTGACAGCGATTGCCGCCGTCCCCATGTGGGCGCAGGATGACCTTCCGGACGGTCCGGGCAAGGCCACCACGATCCGCATCTGCACGGCATGCCACGGTGCGGAGATGTGGTCCACCTCGCACAAGAGCGCCGATGAGTGGGACAGCACGATCACCACGATGACGGAAAAAGGCCTCTCGATCAGCGATGCGGACTACAACACTGTGCTCGATTATCTGAGCAAGAATCTGGGAACGCAGCCCGCCAGGATCAACGTGAACAAGGCGACTTCCGATCAGCTCGCGAAAGCGCTGGGGATCGATGCGAAGCAGGCGGACGCGATCGTCGCCTACCGGACGAAGAACGGCGACTTCAAGGATCTCGACGGTCTGAAGAAGGTGGATGGAATCGACGCGGCGGCGATTGACGCGAAGAAGAACGTAATCGCTTTCTGATTGCAGATGACTGTGCGCGCAACCCCGCCGCGGCCGTCTCCCCCGAGATTCGCCGCCGGAGTCACGCGCCAGCCTATCCTTGCTCCTGTTGTAGCGTGATTCGGTCATGGATCGCCAGAGGAAAGTCACAGGCGGCGCGCCGATTTCAACAGGTTTATTGGCCTGATTTTTCCGCAACTTACAGGCCAGCAGTGTCAGTACCCTGTGGATTCGCTGTGCATAAAACGGTGAAAGCATGATTTGTTCCGGGCGGGACGCCGCCACCGGCGAGTTTATCGAGATCGAATTCGATGAAGTGATCCGCAGTGTGCGGCGGGCGCAGCCCTCCGGCGCCAACGCGGATGCGTGGATCGCGCCGGGCTTCGTCGATATTCAGGTCAACGGATTCGCGGGCGTCGATTTCAACCGGCCGGATACGCCGCACAGCGAAATTCGGAAGGCGCTCGATCTCATCGTTTCGACCGGCGTGACGCGGTGTTTGCCGACTGTCATCACGGGGCCGAAGGACGACATGGTGGGCTGTCTGCGAAATCTGGCCGCGGCGAAGAAGGCGCTGCCGCTGGGGTCGGCGATCGCGGGTTTCCATGTGGAGGGGCCGCATATCGCGCCGGTCGATGGACCTCGCGGAGCGCACCCGCTCGATTCGGTACGGCCGCCGGATATCGAAGAATACAAGCGGTGGCAGGAAGCGACGGAAGGGCAGATCCGGCTGATCACGCTGTCGCCGGAATATGAGGGCGCGAACGATTACATCCGGACGATTGTGCGCGACGGTGTGACGGCCAGCATCGGTCACACGGCAGCCACTTCGGATCAGATTCGCGGGGCAGTGGATGCGGGGGCGACGCTTTCGACGCACCTTGGCAACGCAGCTCATTCCGTGATGGCAAAGCACCCGAATTACATCTGGGATCAGATGGCGGAAGACCGGCTCAGTGCGAGCTTCATCGTAGATGGGATTCATCTGGGCGCGGCGTTCCTGAAGTCCACGGTGCGGGCGAAGACGGTGTCGCGTTCGGTGCTGGTGACGGACGCATCGGCGCCCGCGGGGGCCAGGCCGGGACGGTATGTGCTCGGCCGGCAGGCTGCCGATCTCACCGAGGACGGCCGTGTCGTTCTCGCGGGGACCGATCGGCTGGCGGGCTCAGCGCTGAAGATGAACGACGCGATCGCGAACGTGATGCGGCTGGCTGGGATTTCGCTCAGCGAGGCCACGGCGATGGCGACGACGCATCCGGCGCGGGTGGTTCATCTCCAGGGGCGGTCGAACTGGCTGGTGGCCGGCGAGTGCGCCGACCTGGTCGTGTTCCGGACAGGCCAGGGGATTGCGATCGAGTCCGTGTACCTCGACGGCAAGCGCGCCGTCTGATTGACTGCCATAATCGAAATCGTGGATTTCGAATACACGCCTGAACAGATTCAACTGCGGCGCGAAGTGCGGGAATTCGCGATGGCGGAGATTGCCCCGCATGTCATGGAGTGGGATGAGGCGCAGACGTTCCCGCTCGACGTGATCCGCAAGCTGGGGAAGCTCGGATACATGGGCGCCATCTTCCCGGAGGAGTATGGCGGGGCGGGGCTCGGCTATGTCGAGTATTCGATCATCATCGAAGAGCTGTCGCGCGTGGATGGGTCGGTGGGGATCATCGTCGCGGCGCACACTTCACTTTGTTCGAATCACATTTATAAAGCCGGCAACGAAGAGCAGAAGAAGAAGTATCTGCCGAAGCTGGCGTCCGGCGAATGGATCGGGTGCTGGTCGCTGACGGAGCCGGAGGCGGGCTCGGATGCGGCGGGAACGCGAACGACGGCGGTTCGCAGCGGCGATGACTGGGTGATCAACGGGTCGAAATCATTCACGACGAATGCGCACTATGCGGATGTGTGCGTCGGCATGGCGGTGACGAATCGTGCGGCGGCGCAGCATGGGATTTCGGCTTTCATTCTCGAGAAGGGGATGAAGGGGTTCCGGCCGGGCAAAAAAGAGAACAAGCTCGGGCTGCGGGCAAGCGCGACGGGCGATGTGGTTTTCACGGACTGCCGGGTGCCTGCGTCGCAACTGGCCGGCAAGCAGGATGAGGGGTTTGTGGATGCGCTGCGAATTCTGGACGGAGGGCGGATATCGATCGCGGCGCTGTCGATCGGGATGGCGCAGGGGGCGTATGACGCGGCGCTGAAGTATTCGAAACTGCGGAAGCAGTTCGGGCGGCCGATTTCGGAATTCCAGGCGATTCAGCACAAGCTCGTCGATATGGCGACGCGGCTCGATGCTTCGCGGCTGCTGACGTATCGCGCGGCGACGAGGCTCGATCAGAGGAAACGCGTGACGCGCGAGTCGGCGATGGCGAAGCTGTTCGCGTCGGAAAGCGCGGTGTGGATTGCGAATGAGGCGGTGCAGATCCACGGCGGGTATGGGTTCATCAAGGATTATCCGGTAGAGAAGTTCTATCGCGACGTGAAGCTGTGCACCATCGGCGAGGGGACGAGCGAGATCCAGCGGCTGGTGATCGCGCGGCAGTTGCTCAAAGACTGATGATGAATCCGCGCGAACTGGCGAAGCTGGCGACGGCGGTGGAGAATGGTGTGCCGCTGCCTGCGGACCTGCCTGCGGGCGAGGGGCTGATTGTCGGGATTACGGGCCCGGCGGGGGCGGGGAAGAGCTCGCTTGCGAGCGCTCTGGTGACGGAGATCCGGAAGCGCGGGAAGACGGTCGCGGTGATCGCGGTGGACCCTTCGAGCCGTGCGACCGGGGGGGCGATTCTGGGCGACCGGATTCGGATGCAGGCGCATCATGGCGATTCCGGTGTGTTCGTGCGGTCGATGGCAACGCGCGGCTCGCAGGGTGGCATTGCCCGGACCAGTCTTCCTCTGGCGCGGCTGTTTCGCGGGGCTGGTTTCGATTTTGTCCTGCTGGAAA
>CAZPZE010000130.1:0-2557 GCA_964590625.1 uncultured Solibacteraceae bacterium | reverse complement strand
TTTTGATGGAGTCGAAGGATTGTTCGCGGTCCCAGGGGCAGCCATCGGGGGAGCGAAGGCGGGCCATGATGTCGAGGAGTTGCTGGAGTTTGGGGCCGGCGCTGGTGGGGTCGTCGGGCATGGCTGGTACGAGGGTAGCATCCACCCCATTTGTTACGCGGCTTGACTGGGTGGTGGCGCGGCAGGGCGGACGCGGATGCGGATGTCGATTCGCGAGCCGAGCTTGTTGAGCATGGAGATCAGACGGTCGGCGGTGAATCGGGAGAGGTCGGCATTGCGGACGCGGGAAAAGTCGGCAGCGGCGAAGCCAGTACGGACATGGGCGGCGCGGACGGTGAGATGGTCGCGGTCGAGAGTTTTGATGATCTCGGCAGCGAGCAGCGCCTTGAGTTGTTCGAGGTCGGCGTTTTTGTGGCTGAGATCGCGGAAGACGTTGCCGGTACCACGGACGAGTTCCAGTTTTTCATGCTTCATCGGAGTATCTCCTTCAGTCGTTTTAAGCGGTCTTTGATCAGGTCGACTTCGGGTTTGGGAGTCTTGATGCCGTGTGTCGATTTCTTCTGAAACGCATGGACGACCCAGATTTCATCGGCGATCTGAACTGCGTAAACGACGCGGTAAGCGTCACTGCGGAACGACAAAGCAATTTCGTACACTCCAGAACCGAGTCCGCGCATCGGCTTCGCGATATCGGCCTTGCCGCCTTCCGCCGCAATTGTGAGCGCAGCCAAACAGATGGATTGCGCTTCACCGGGAAACCCTCTAAAGTCCTTCAGGGCGGCCGCGATCCACGATATGGGGCGAGTTTTTCGCGGATTCATCGGACAATTTTATGTTGTCATTAATGACAACAATTGTCAACGGGATTTATGGGCCGCAGATGAACACAGATGAACACGGATAGACAAAGATTCGCGTATACACTGGTAGTTATGGCGGACATGGAAGACGACGGCGGACGTCCTGAGCTTCCGCCTCCGGATTTTGATTTTCTGGTGTATTCGCTGCGCCTGCAGGCGGAGCTGAATATGGGGCTGCTGCCGTCTGAGGATGATGCGGAGCCGGATCTGGAGTTGGGACGGCATAACATCGATCTGCTTGCCATGCTGCAGGAGAAGACGCGGGGTAATCTGACGCCTGAGGAACAGCGGAGTCTGGATAGTTCCGTCACGGAGCTGCGCTTCCGCTTCGTGGAAGCCATGGGGCGGCAGAAGCGGTAGATGTCTCTTTCGATCAGGGTGCTGGGGTCGGGGACGAGCGCGGGCGTTCCGACGATTGGGTGTGAGTGCGCGACGTGTACGTCGAGCGATCCGCGGGATACGCGGCTGCGGCCTTCGATTCTGATCCGCTACGCCGAGGCGGGCGGGGAAGTGCGCCGCATCGTGATCGACACGACGCCGGATTTTCGCGCGCAGATGCTGACGGCGCGGATTCCGCGGCTCGACGCGATTATCTACACGCATGATCATGCGGATCACATTCTGGGGCTGGATGATGTGCGTCCCTTCAATTACCGGCAGGGCGTGATTCCGCTGTACGCGGCGGGGAATACGCTGGCGACGATTCAGCGCGTGTTTTCGTATGCATTCGATGACCGGAAACATCTGCAGTATGTGCCGAAGCTGGATTCGCATGTGATTGGGGATGATCCGTTCGAAGTGATGGGGCTGCGGTTCGAGCCGATTCCGGTGATGCACGGGAGAGATCGGATCTACGGGTTTCGCTTCGGGAATGCCGCGTATCTGACGGATCACAGCGAGGTGCCGGAGGAGTCGGTGGCGAAGCTGGGCGGGCTGGATGTGGTGTTTCTCGATGCCCTGCGGCACAGGGAGTATCCGACGCATTCGACGGTGACGCATGCGATCGAGACGGCGCGGCGGATTGGCGCGCGGCGGACGTTCTTCACGCACATGTGCCATGACCTGCGGCATGAGGAGACGGAGCAGTCGCTGCCGGAGGGGATGCGCCTGGCGTATGACGGGCTCGAGATTGAGGTGAACGCGGCGGCATGAGGGCGTTCCGGACTCTGGCGGAGGTCCCGGCGGACTTCGGGCCTTCGGTAATTGCTATCGGGAATTTTGACGGCGTGCATGCGGGGCATCGTGTGATCCTGCGGCGCGTGGCGGCGATTGCGCGCGAGCGGGGGCTGACGCCGGCGGTGCTGACGTTCGATCCGCATCCGGCGCGGGTGCTGGCTCCGGAGCGTGCGCCGCGGTTGATTTCGACGATTGCGCAGCGGCTGCGGCGGATGGAGGACGAAGGCGTGGAGGCGGCGATGCTGCTCGCGTTTTCGAAAGAACTGGCGCGGCTTTCGCCGGAGGAGTTCGCGCGCGAGGTGCTGGCGGAAAAGCTGCATGCGCGGGTGGTAATTGTCGGGGAAGATTTCCGGTTCGGGTATAAGCAGGCGGGCGATATCGGGACGCTGCGGGAGTTGGGGGAGCGGCTCGGGTTTGAGGTGGAATCGGCGGGGACGATTCAGCGGCGCGGGTCGCGGATCAGCAGCACGGCGGTGCGGAAGCTGGTGGAGGCGGGGCAGGTGTCGAAGGCGTGCCGGATG
>CAZPZE010000129.1:0-2085 GCA_964590625.1 uncultured Solibacteraceae bacterium | reverse complement strand
GATATCTGGTGACGGCCCGGTGTAGCTTCATGGGAACCCGCACGAGCACATGCCACTCCTTGCCCTCGGAATGTCAATGCCGGAAGCGCATTTGAGGGGAATGAGCATTGAGGGCTGCCCTGGCATTTCGCTTACCGACGGCTAAGTCTTGTATTTTTTTGGCAGGGAAGTGACATGTGTGCGTCTTTTTCCCCAAGTGGGTAACTCACTGTGGGGAAAATAGCGCAATTAAACGAAACGGGGTCATGGCATCCTATATCCTTGCGGTTCCCGATGAGAACGATCTGTCTCGAGGCGGCGATGCTGATCGCCTCCTCTCTCTTTTGTTTTGGCCAGAATGCTCCGCCGTTGAGCTTTGAAGCTGCTTCGGTGAAGCCGACGTCCGGGCTGGGGGCATTCTCCGGCGGACCAGGCAGTTCAGACCCGGGACGAGTCACGTACGGGGGCGCGACCCTGGTTACGCTCATCCGGAATGCTTATGATCTGAAACTCGGCCAGGTGTCCGGTCCGGATTGGCTCAACACCGAATACTATGCGCTCACGGCGACTCTGCCTCCAGGCACGACGCAGGATCAATTTCGCGGGATGCTGGCGAATCTCCTGTCAGAGCGCTTCGGGCTGGTCTTTCATCGCGTAACGAAGGAAGTGACCGGATACGAGCTCGTGGTTGCACCCGGCGGCTCGAAGATGACGCGATCGGCGACGGAAACGGTTGTATCGGCAGCGCCCGATGACGCACGGCCGGGCAACGACAAAAATGGTTCTCCGGTTCAGCCTCCATATATTCCGTGGGTGGCGAGGCGTGACGGCGACGTGCTGCGCCTGACATTCCGGCAGATCCCAATGGCGGGCCTGGCGAACGCGCTGAGTCTGATCGCGTCCGCACGGGGTTCATCCGCGTTCGTTCGCATTGAGGATCGAACGGAACTGACCGGAAAGTTCGATGGCGACGTGGCGATTGATATCGATGGAGACCCGTTGAGCGGTGTTCCGGTTGCAGACATCTCGAAGGCTTTGAAGAAGCAGGCCGGACTGGAATTAAATCAGAAGAAGATGAGCGTCGAAATGCTGGTGGTCGATCACGCGGAGCGGGTTCCGCGTCCGGATTAATCTGTTAGCCTGTAAGCGAAATGCGCGCTCGTTGCGGAGGAGGATACCGACCATGAGAGATCCGGCAATCGTTGAGGAAGATTTAATCGAAATTGCATCCATCGCCGATGACCTGACAAAATTCGAGAGGATCGTCACCTGGTGCACAATACACCCCGATGAAGTGCCGTTCGCGATCAAAATCCTGATGAATCGCAGCCACCCCCCGAAAGAGTAGTGCCTTTATTAATCGATTCTCCGTGAGCGTTTCGGAGAAATGGTCTATTTTTCTCAGTTCGAATTGTGGACGGTGCAACGTGGCCCGGCGGCAACATCACTTTGCTGATGTCTGGAGGGTGCGACCAGCTCATGACCGCGACGCTAATCGATCTGACAACTGTCCCGCTGGGGGGAACGCTGACTTCCGAGGGCGCGACCTTCCGGATCTGGGCGCCGCGCGCGAGGAACGTGTACGTGTGCGGCGACTTCAACGCCTGGAAGCAGAACGCCGGGTCGCGGCTCGATGCGATCGGCGGCGGCCATTGGGCCGGCTTTTTCCCGGGCCTCAAAGATGGCGATCAATACCTGTTTTATGTCGATGGAATCGGCACGTCGAACTACAAGCGCGATCCGCACGGGCGGCTGCTCACCGACCAGCCGGCTTTTCCGGCCGCGAACTGCGTATTGCGCGATCCATCGCGATTCCCGTGGCATGAGACCGGCTTCCGCGCGCCCGCCTTCAGCGATCTGATCATCTATCAACTGCATGTCGGCACTTATCTCATCAGGCCGGGCAACGGCGACGGCAGCTTTCTCGATGTGATCTCGAAGATTCCGTATCTGGCGTCGCTGGGCGTGAACGCTATCGAGCCGATGCCGATTCAGGAATTTCAGACGCAGTTCAGCCTCGGCTATAACGGAACGGATTACTTCAGCCCGGAGAATGAGTACTCCGAGGCCGATGAAACCGATTTGCTGGACTACCTGCACGCGGTG
>CAZPZE010000128.1:0-1657 GCA_964590625.1 uncultured Solibacteraceae bacterium | reverse complement strand
TGGGGGCTGAAGCTGTTCAGGCGGTTGCTGACGAACGGCCAGAAGCCGTTTTCGTTGCGCGTGGGAATCCAGCGGCCCACGCCGAAGCCCCAGAGCTGAGCATCCTTTGCGGTGAAACGCAGGCTCTTGAAGGGGATGGTCATCATGGTGACGAAACCGTCCGGCGTGATGCGGCCGGCCGAGTACCAGAGGGTGTCGAAACTGAAATCGTCATCGCGCGATTCGACGGTGATGCCGTCGGCCTGGACGCCGAGAGGATTCACGAAGAATTCATAGGCGCGCTGGCGGTCGTGGTAAGTATCGAAGAAGATGCCGACGAAATCGTCACTGAAGATGTCCTCGCGCTTGCCCAGGCGAGCGCGGATCTGGGACGGGGGCTCTTTGCAGTCAAAGACGACGTAGAAGTTTTTGTCGTCCCAGCCGATCCAGGCGGAGGTTTTCAGGCTGAGGGGAATGCCGTCGCCGGGGTTGCGCTGGCGGAAATCGTCGATGCGGAGCATGTCCGAACGGGAATGTCCATTGAGGAATTCTTCGAGCTTCGGTTTGGTGGCGATGCGGGGGATTCTGATGTCTTTGTTCTGCTCCACTGCGGGAGCGGCGGATTGGGCCGCGGCAGTGCAGCAGAGCGCAAAAAGCTGGGTCACGATGGCGAGCGGTCGCGGCATTCTTCGCTTAGACGTTTGAATCGGGGTTTTTGATCGCAGTAATTCATACTGCGTCGCTGGGCGGAAGTTACTCTAAAGATTAGAGTCCTTTCTTTCTCTCATGTTGTCTATACCTGAAAAGATCGCCCTGGCGATCCTGATTGTGGTGTCTCTGGCCGGGTTCTGGCTCCGGTTCGGGCCGGTGGTACGTATTATTCGCGCGGCGAAGCCCGAGGCTAATGCGGGGCCGCGAACTCCGGGTTTCCGCTTCCAGCGGTTTGTGTGGGAGGTGCTGCTGCAGGGGAAGGTCATTAAAGACCGTCCGGTGGCGGGCGCCGCGCATGCGCTGGTGTTCTGGGGATTCTGTGCGTTCGCGCTGATCACGATCAACCATATTGCATCGGGATTCGGCGTGCCGGTGATGACGCGCGATGGCGTGTTCGGGATGTTTTATTTCGGGCTGGCGGCGATCTTCGCGGTGGCGGTGGCGGTGGGGATCGCGTACCTGGCGTTCCGGCGTTACGTGCTGCGGCCGGTGTGGCTGGGTAAGCTGGCGCCGGAATCGGGCGTGATCGCGGCGCTGATTTTTATCCTGATGGTGACGTATCTGGGCGGGCTGGCGACGGACGAGGCGTCACTCGGTGGCCGCGTTTTCTGGTGGGCGCACACGCTGGCGCTGCTCGGCTTTCTGCCGCTGATTCCGCATACGAAGCATCTGCATCTGGTGCTGAGTCCGCTGACGGTGTTCGAGAAGCGGGAGAAGTTCAGCGATATTCCGAAGCTCGCGGGCGATGAGGACTTTGGCCTGGTGAACGGGAAGGATGTGACGCAGCTCGATGCGCTGCAGGCTTTCTCGTGCGTGGAGTGCGGGAGGTGTACGGAGCATTGTCCGGCGTTCAACACGGGGAAGGTTTTGAATCCGAAGGAAGTGATTCTGGGGCTGCGGTCGTATCTGCGGGAGGAGGGGACGGCGTCTGAAGCGCCCCTGCTGGGGCCGCACATTTCGGAAGAAG
>CAZPZE010000127.1:0-5385 GCA_964590625.1 uncultured Solibacteraceae bacterium | reverse complement strand
GTGGCGCTGTACGTCAGCTCCGTGATCTGCGCGCTGCGGTACACGCTGCCCACCCGCGCGATCATCTCCGATTTGGCGATGAATGACTGAATCGAGTTATAGGTGTCCCCCAGTTGCTGATTGAGAATCGTCGCCGTGGTGGTCAGCAGCTTCAGCGGTTCACGGGACGGTCCCGGCTTGGTGCCGTAGTTAACCGCCGTACGCCGGAAAAGACAGGAACTGGAGGTGAGAGCAAGCGCAAGAATCGCCGCGGCTCTCCAAAGTCGCGAGCAGCCCAAATCCTATTTTATCTGTTCGCAATGTTTTGTTAACACACGATCCGCACAGCAGTCCGCTGAAACGGAACCGCTTAACGTGGCGGACCTCACAAATTCAGCATTTCCCGCAGCCGGCGGCTCTGCAGACGGCTCACCGGAATCTCACTGCCCTTCTTATCGTCCATACGCAACTGGTAGGTCGACTTGAACCACGGAATCACCTCCCGAATCCGGTTTACGTTCACCAGATACGACCGGTGCGCGCGCCAGAAAACGTCAGGATCGAGCGCCGCCTGCAGCTCTTCGATCGTCCGGAAGTTTGATTGCCCCTCGGCATTCGCGGCCACCAGGGTGATCACGCCGTTGGCAATCGTCGCGTAGACCAGCTCCTCGGGCCCGATCACCAGGTTGCGATTGCCGCTTCGGATCAGCAGTTTCGTGAACGCGGGCTTCGTTGCAGGTTCGGGAGGAGGTTCCGTCAGGCGGTCGGCAAGCACACGCCGCGCCCGCGCCAGAGTGGCGGCGAGCCGGTCGCGATCCACCGGCTTCAGCAGGTAGTCCATCGCCTCCAGCTTGAACGCCTCCACGGCGAACTGGTCAAAGGCAGTCGAAAAGATGATGTGCGGAGGATCGATCTGGTTTTCCCGCAACCGCCGCACCACGCCCAGGCCGTCGAGGCCCGGCATCTGGATATCCAGGAAGGCGAGCGCGGGGTCCAGCTTTTCGATCAGGTCGAGCGCTTCGAGTCCGTTCGCGGCCACACCGACCACTTCCACTTCACCCGTCTCTTCGAGCAGGAAGCGCAGTTCGTCGCGCGCCAGCGGCTCATCGTCGGCAATGACGGCCGACATGGGGACGCGGCCCGGATTCTGCCCGGAACCGGCGCCGGCACTCGGGCCAGCCAGGGGGGCGCGGGTGGGCATCGACTGGATTATAACGAATCAGTGGATGACAACATCGCTATCGGTTCTTCCCCGGAGAGACGAGGAAAGCCGGGCGGCGAAACTTCTGCCTTTGCCGGGCAATTCCCAGCAACGCGATACCGGCGCACAAGAGCTGAATAGATCCCAGTTCCGGTGCGGTGGTGTACGCAGCTCCGCTATCGCTCGTCAGGGTGACGCCCTGCGTAAGGACCGTGATAAAGATGGCGCCTGTATCGGAAGCGTCAGAGCTGTGATTCACGCTGTAAAGGCTATTAAATGGAACGTCCGGATACCCCAGGGCTGATATCGCGTGAATGTAGAAGCGGCTCACAAGCTGCAAGTCGCCGCCAACCGTGGAGTGCAGTGTCGCCGTCGCGGTCATATGGTCTGACCCCGTGCCGCATGAGTTGTGACTTAGAGCCGTCAAGCCCGTGACCTGAAAGAATGCGAAGGCTGCCGACGGATCGTCCGGAGTACCTGTCGGCCCCCCATTCTCTCCACATGATCCGAGAATTGAGCTGTCGAGAACCTCGGTGACCGTAAAGTCGACTGCCGTGCCCGCGGTCAGTATGCCTGAAGCGAAGTGGATCGTATCGGTTCCGGACACATCAACGGTTGCGCTGGCGCCAACAACGGCGTCCGCGAGTGAAGCACCGGTGTTGTTCTCGACCTGAACGTCACCTTCCGCAAGGCCGTGATACTCGCCGGGAGTGGCGTCAAACGTGAGAACACTGTGAGCGGAGGTGAACACGGCACCCGGATTTGTCGTGCCGGTCGTACCATCGGATGTGTGGCTATAAGAGTAAGAAGAGGTCTGCGGAACAGACCCCTGAACGGTGCCGCATACCTGAAGGTAGTAGGTATAGCAAGTCTGCGTGTAGGTACCCGAGACGAAGCTGTCGGCTCTGGCAGCCGGCGCAAATGCACCCAATCCAATCAGGCCAACCGCTAATAAGAAAAGACGATTCACGTTAGAACGGGCGGACATCCGAAGTTTCTCCAGCGACGAAGTACACCAGGCGTGCCTCTCGATTTGCTCCCCGACTTCAAGGGGTACCCAGCCTCGTGTTTGATATTCTTCTTATGCTAGTCCACCCGGGCAGTTAAATAAAGGAAAAATCATTTCTGCACTTGAGGATCCGGTACTGGTACCTGCCGTTACAGGCGTCGTGCCGAGATCGCTGCTTTTCGATCAGGTCGAGCGCCTCAAGCCCGTTCGCGGCACCGACCACTTCCACCTCACCCGTCTCTTCGAGCAGGAAGCGCAGTTCGTCGCGCGCCAGCGGCTCATCGTCGGCGATGACCGCCCACATCGGTACCCGGCCTGAACCTTGCCCGGGAGCCGAACCGGCACTCGCACCGGCGATTGACGCGCGGATGGGCATGGACTGGATTATAACGAATCGGGAGCTAACGGCCGTCTCTTTCCGACGTAAGATGGTGCCGGAGGGCATCTTGCGACTGCTGACGCCACTGATTCTTTTCGGATACCTGTCCGCACAGCCCGCCCCAACGCTCAGATTCGAAGCTGCGGCCATCAAGCCAGTTCCTGCTCCGGAGGGTATTCCACATCTTGTTCAGATCGCAGGAGGCATCGATTACCCGGCTATCTGGCCGTTCAATCTGATCATGCGTGCCTGGAACCTGCAGAATTACGAACTCTCGTTTCCGGATGGATTCAGGCAGAGATGGAGTGTGGTGGCGCGGGCTCCAGCGAACACGGCTCCTGATCAAATTCCCATCATGCTGCAAAATCTGCTGATCGACCGTTTCAGCTCCGGTTCCACCGCCAAACCCACGAGATTTCTGCCTACGTTCTCGTTCCGGCCAGAGGTGGTCCGAAGCTGAAACCGACCGAGGCGACTGCGGGCGGACTCAGCTTCGGACGTTCTCCGAAGAGTGGCACGCGAGTGAGGGGGAACGTCACAGTCGATACCTTGGCCTTCGCGATTTCGTCGGCCATGGACAACAGACCAGTCATCAATCAAACGGGATTAGCGGGCGTATATGAGATTGCGTTCGATTACGAGCCGGACAACTCGACACCCGGTGACCCAAATCTCCAGCACGCCATGGAAGACATCCTCGGTCTACGCCTCGAATATCGAAAGGTTCCGATCCGCGTCTTCGTCGTCGACCACATCGCGAATACTCCGACTGACTGACTGACAACTGACCGCCCCGCCGCGCGGAGGCTGGTATCATAGCGGATTGCGGTAAATCCTGAATCCTTTCAAAATAAGTGACGCGCCGGTTACAAGTGCGTTCGCGGCGCCACAGGGGAGCTAATTTCTTTGTCCAATACGCAAGACACGTCGGTCAGACCCACGCCGAAGATTGAGCCAGCCGAAGGCAAACTCGGAATCCTGATTCCGGGAATGGGCGCGGTCGCCACTACTTTTATCGCCGGCGTGGAAGCCATCAAGCGCAAGATGGCTCAGCCGATCGGCTCCGTCAGCCAACTCGCCACCATTCGCCTCGGCAAGCGCACGGATAACAACACGCCCAAGATCAAAGAGTTCGTTCCGCTCGCCCCGCTCGAAAACCTCGTGTTTGGCGGCTGGGACATCTTCGAAGAAAACTGCTATGACGCCGCGGTCAACGCCGCCGTGCTCGACCGGCCGCTGCTCGATAGCCTCAAAGAGCCGCTCTCCGCGCTCAAGCCGATGCCCGCCGTGTTCGACACCGAATACGTGAAGCGCATCAACGGCCCCAACCAGAAGCCGAAGGCCTCCAAGATGGAGCACGCCGAAGCCCTGATGGACGACATCAAACAGTTCAAGGCGCGCAGCGGCGCAAGCCGTCTTGCCATGATCTGGTGCGGATCCACCGAGGTCTTCCACAAGGCCAGCGCTGTCCACCAGTCCGTCGAAACCTTCGAGAAGGGCCTTGCCGCGAACGATCCCGAAATTTCGCCCAGCCAGATCTACGCGTATGCCGCGCTGAAGTCCGGCGTATCGTACACGAACGGCGCCCCGCATCTCACGGTTGACGCGCCCGCGCTCATGCAGATGGCGCGCGACCGCAGTGTGCCCATCGCCGGCAAAGACTACAAGACCGGCCAGACCTTCATGAAGACGCTGCTCGCTCCCGGCTTCAAGTCGCGCATGCTCGGCGTTTCCGGCTGGTTCTCCACCAACATCCTCGGCAATCGCGACGGCGAAGTGCTGGACGATCCCGGTTCGTTCAAGTCCAAGGAAGAAACCAAGCTCTCGGCGCTCGAACAGATCCTGCAGCCGGAACTCTATCCCGACCTCTACAAGAACATCTACCACAAGGTCCGCATCAACTATTACCCGCCGCGCGGCGACAACAAAGAGGGCTGGGACAACATCGATATCTTCGGCTGGCTCGGCTATCCGATGCAGATCAAGGTCAACTTCCTCTGCCGCGATTCGATCCTCGCGGCGCCGCTCGCACTCGACCTCGTGCTGTTCATGGATCTCGCGCAACGCGCCGGCATGCGCGGCGTGCAGGAATGGCTCTCCTTCTACTTCAAGGGTCCGATGACCGCGCCCGGCCTCTATCCCGAGCACGACATCTTCATTCAGCTGATGAAGCTGAAGAATACGCTGCGCTGGATGAAGGGCGAACAGCTCATCACCCACCTCGGCCTCGAATATTACGATTAAACCTTTTGATCCGTAGTTGTTAGAGCCGAACCCTGAGGTTTATGATATCCCCAGGGGCGTGGTAACCGCAGTCCGGTTGGTGCGTCCATAGACTGAGACGACGCGGCGATGCGGATCCTGGTGATTGGCGGCACCCTATTTATCGGCAAAGCGCTGGTGAAGCGTCTGGCTGCCGATCATGAAGTCACAGTTTTGCATCGCAAGGCCGAACATCCTTTCGGCCGGCGTGTCCATAACGCGCGCGCGGACCGCAATGACGCCGCGAAAGTGAAGGCCGCGCTGGCGGGCCAGCGATTCGATGCCGTCTATGATCTCGCCTACGACTGGGAACGCGGCACCACGGGCCAGCAGGTGGAAGCCTGCGCGAAGGCGATTCCCGGCGACATCTCCCGCTACATCTTCATGTCGAGCGTGGCGGCTTACGGTGATGGCCTGAATCACGCCGAAGACGATCCCCTCGCGTCCGAAACTCACCCCAATCCGTACGTCCGGAACAAAGCCTCCAGCGAGCGAGCGCTGTTCCGCATGTATCACGAATCGAAATTTCCGGTCGTCACCATGCGGCCGCCATTC
>CAZPZE010000126.1:0-1651 GCA_964590625.1 uncultured Solibacteraceae bacterium | reverse complement strand
CGAAAGGGCCAGCGGATGTCGAAATCACGGACTACCATTAAGAACACAAACAGATTGCAGCCCATTCATCCCGGAAAGATTCTTTTCGAGGACATGCGGGATGAGGAGATCAGCATCAACGGTCTGGCGCAGGCGATTCGCGTTCCGGCTAATCGCATCAGTCTGATCGTGAACGGAAAGCGCGGGATCACGGCGGATACCGCTGCCCGGCTCGGCCGGTACTTCGGCACCTCGGCGCGGTATTGGTTAAATATCCAGAATCGTTTTGATCTGGATTCCATCGATCAATCGACGATTGATCGCGAGGTTCTTCCCCGGCAGGCTGCCTGAATCAGGATCTCATGAGACTGCAGATGTTGCATTTGCGCTGGCTACTCTGCGTCATCGAATTGAATCCCGCTCCGCGTGCCAGCCTGTCTGCAGCGGTTTCAGATTCGATATCCGATCCCTGTATTCGACCAGTGGTGATGCAGGGCTCTCTCTGGAGCGTGCATGGATAAAGTGCGAAACTGAAAGAGAGGATAGGGATGACGATTGACGAAAGGCTGGAAAAGCTGACCGAGCGGCACGAGGCTCTTGCGCAAAGCATGGAACTGACTCACCGCGATATTCAGGACCTTCTCCAGACCACCCGCCTTCATACTGAACAGCTGAAGATTGACGGAGAGCACATTCGCGCGCTCGTCCGAATCGCCGAAATTCACGAGCATCGACTCAGCGATCTGGAAGGCCAGCAATAGCCGAATTCATCGGGCGGCTCCCTTTCCGCACTTGCCTGAACGGGAGCCGCTAATCGTAATTCCCCTCCACAAACCACTGTCCCGCCAGGCAATTCTGAAATACCCGCGACACGCTCACTCCCTGGATCTCGACATCCCACTCCTGGCGGTCCCATTCTTCGCCGCTCCACCAATCGCCTGACGTCCTCCACGGACCGGCGCATGCCACTACGCGGCCGTCTGCCATCGATGAGAAAATCCGCGCCGGTTTTCCTTCGCCGGTACACCACACCTGGGCGGGGCAGGGAGGACGGAATCTCCTGAGCGCCAGTTTTGGCCGCAGCGGAGGCGGCGTTTCCTGGGCGCGAATGGTCAGCGCGATCATCTGGTAAGCATCGGTACGCCAGGTGTCGAGGATCTCCGGCGCACCCACATTCTCCGCGCCCACCAGTCCGCGAATGCGCGCCAGCGTCACTTCAAGCTGCTCCGGTTCGGGCGCCGAAGGCAGAAATAATCCATGCTGCGTGGTGCGCGGACGCACCGGCATCATCTCCAGATGAATCCGCTCCACCGCGGCCCGCGGCGGCTTCTCGCGCAATTCGAGCTGCAGCAATTTGAGAAGGATCTTCTGTTTCAGGATCGGCACCGGCGGACGCAGCACCAGACAATGCTCCGGCGCGCGCTCCAGACGCAGGCGCAGACGGATCTCATTCGTCGAAAGCGCGTGGAACTGCAGCCGCTGGCAGAGCTTTTCGATCATCTGCGCCAGCAGAAACAGCAGCGGTTCCAGATCTTCGATGGAATCGTCGAGATCCGCTTCTTCGATGAAGACGAGCGGCGTATCGAGCAGGCGTAACTGCCGCCGTCCCGCGCCACGCGCCAGTTGCTGCATGTGGGCGCCTTCTTCGGAGAGGCGCGAAGCCACCCCGGGT
>CAZPZE010000125.1:0-1938 GCA_964590625.1 uncultured Solibacteraceae bacterium | reverse complement strand
CGGTCGCTCGTGATTACGGGGGGCGTGGCGTGCAATTCGGGACTGCGGGCTGCAGCGGGATCGCATTGGGCGGGGCTGCCGGTGTATTTTCCTTCGCCGGGGCTTTCGACGGATAACGCGGTGATGATTGCGGCCGCGGCGTGGGAGAAGTGGCGGCGCGGGGAGTTTGCTTCGCTTTCGGAGAGTGTGGAGCCGAACGTCGCGTTGGGGTGAGTGAGGATTTCGGACGATTGCGTGGAGCGAAAGCTCCACGGCAGCGCCGAAGCGCCGCCCTACAAAGTCTTGACATACATTTCTGGACTAGGTATAGTCTCGACATGGGAAAGAATCCTGCGAATCCGGAATTGCTGCCGGGGACGCTCTATCTGCTTATCCTGAGAACGCTGCGCGCGGGACCGCTGCATGGGTACGCGATCGCGAAGAAGATTCGTGATGCTTCGGAGCAGGGGCTCGAGATTGAAGACGGCTCGCTTTATCCGGCGCTGAACCGGATGCTGGTAAAGGGGTGGCTGTCGTCGGAGTGGGGGATTTCGGAGAACAATCGCAAGGCGCGTTTTTATAAGCTGACGCCGGAGGGGCGGAAGCAACTGGCGCGCGAGGCGGATGAGTTTGAGCGGCTGGTGCAGATGATCCAGCAGGTGATGCGGACGGTGTGAGATGTCCAGACTGAAGCGCGCGCAGTTCGATGCGGAGATGGAGGACGAGATTCGTTTCCACATCGAGACGCGCGCGGAGGAACTGGAGGAGCGCGGCATGCCGGCGAAGGCGGCGCTCGAACAGGCGCGGCGGGAATTCGGTTCGCGCGCGGTCGCGATGGAGGACTCGCGAAGAGCGTGGCAGATTCCGTGGCTGGAAGATTTCTGGCGCGATCTGGTTTATGCGGCGCGCGGGTGGAAGAAGAATCCGGGGTTTACGGCGATTGCAGTGCTGTCGCTCGCGCTGGGGGTGGGGGCGAATTGCGAGATGTTCATTGTGGTGGACGCGATGCTTCTGCGGCCGCTGGCGGTTTATCATCCGCAGGAAATCATCACGATTCACGCGACGTCGGTGGATGGCGGGACGCAGGGGCTTTCGCCGGCGCAGTATGACGACGTGCGCGATCACGGCCAAAGTTTCGCGGGACTGATGGCGTTCACCGGTGTGAGCGCGGGATTCGGCGCTGGTGCGGGCGAAGCGGCGAAGACGCGTTCGGGTCAATTGGTCAGTTCGAATTATTTTGATGTGCTCGGCGTGACGCCTGCAATTGGGAGGACGTTTTCGCGCAGGGACGAAAACGTTGTCGTCATCAGTAACAGCCTGTGGAAGGCGGTCTTTCATTCCGATGAGCATGTGATCGGGCGGCAGGTCTGGATCAGCGGGGTTCCATTCACGGTGATTGGAGTGACGCCGAAGAGTTTCATTCCTTTCGACGAATCGCTGACGGAGGATTATCCGGATTACTTTGTGCCGCTGACGATGGCGGGTCGCGTGGGGGGCGATAGCGGAATGCTTGCGGTGGCAGGCCGGCTGAAGCCCGGCGCTGCGCTTGCGCAGGCGCAGGCGAAGGTGGCGACGATCGCTTCGAATCGAAACAGCAAGCAAAAGATGATTGTGCAGAGCGTGGTGAAATACCGGACCGACGGATTCGGCGGCGCGCTCGGGTTGACGATCATGCTGCTGGCGGGCTGCGTTTTGCTGGTGGCGTGCGCGAACGTGGCTGGGCTGCAGATCGGCCGGGCGGCGCAGCGGAAACGCGAGATCGCCGTGCGGGTTTCGCTGGGCGCCGGGCGGCTGCGGCTGATTCGTCAGTTTCTGACTGAGAGTTTTCTGATCGCGTCTGCTGCCGGCGTTGCAGGCGTGCTGCTCGCATCGATTCCACTTCACGTGGTGAATACGCTGATGGTGGAGATCCTGCAGGAGGGCGAAAGAAGCCCATTGCGGATCGATGGCCGCGTGATT
>CAZPZE010000124.1:0-3296 GCA_964590625.1 uncultured Solibacteraceae bacterium | reverse complement strand
TCGAAACGCATGCGAAGGCGATAGAGCCAGCTGGAATCCCGGCCGCTCTTCTCCTTCAGCCAGCCGATCGCCTGGCGGCGCTGTTGCTCCGTGATCAGATCCTCCGGCAACAGCGCCGCCAAAGCGGTGACCCAGGTGCTCTCTTCAACACCTGGCTGCGGACTCCACCCTCCGTCGCGGCGGGCCAGGGACGCGAGAAACTTTCCCCCTTTGAGAAAGCTCGCGTGATCGGGCGAGCCGGCGGATTGCGCCAGCAGGACGAACGCCGTTGGTTCGGCCCAGGAGCATCCGCGGCTGTACGCCCAGCCGCCATCGCTGTTTTGTCTGGCAGCCCAGTCGGTCATGGAATCGGCTTGTGGCACAGCCCGGCTATTAGCCGCGGGCTTTGCGCTTGCCACGACGAACGATCAGCATGGTGAGCAGCAGCCCGGCGAGTACCCAAAGCCCTGCCTGAAGAATGGTCTGATTCATAGTAGTGTCTCTCCTTTATTCAGCGTTAAAACGTATTCCAAACCTGTGCAAAATCGGGGGCCTCAGCCTTTGGTGCGCCGGCGGCGGCGCAGTAAGAAGAGCGCCAGCGCGAACAGGCTGAACGTCAGCATCATGTAACCCTGGGTGCTCATTCTTTCTCCTCTTCTTCGCCTTCCGCGCTCTCTGCCTGAATTTCTTCTCGGCGGCAAAGCGCCGTCCCTCTACCTCATTTCCCGAAATTATTCATCATCGGGAACATCTCCTCGAAAATCTTCAACAATGCGGGGCCGGCCGCGACCAGCATCATCGACGGCAGGATGAACAGAAAGATCGGGAAGACCAGTTTTACGCCGATCTTGGCGGCGCGTTCCTCCGCTTCCTGCTTGCGGCGCAGGCGCATGAAATCCGAATGGGTGCGCAGGCTTTCGCCCATGCTTGTACCGAAGCGGTCGCTCTGCGTCAGGATCGCGACCAGCTTGCGAAGTTCCGGTTCGCCGGTGCGCGTCGCCAGATTGCGCAGCGCCTCCGACCGCCTCTTCCCCGCCCTCATTTCCAGGCCCACTAAACCTAACTCATCGGCCAGTTCTTTGTGGCCAATCGTGATTTCGCGGGCGACGTACTGCATGGCCTGATCGAGTCCCAGGCCGGCTTCGACGGCGATCACCATCATGTCGAGCGCGTCCGGCAGCGACTGTTTCAGCTTCAGCTGGCGTTCCTTGACCATCTTTTCGAGCGCGAGCGTCGGAAAGTAATAACCGAATCCGGTGCAGCCGATCAGAATGACCATGCGCGGCGTCATGTTGGCGCTGACCATATCCTTGAACAACAGCGCGAGCAGAAACATGATGATGCAGCCGATCACCTTTGTGCCGTAGAAGATCGCGACGGCATTGTCGGACCGGAATCCTGCCATGGTGAGATCGCGGCGGATGACGCCCTGTTCCGACGCATTCATCGGGATGTGCTGGCCGATGTTTTCGAAAACCTGCGCCACTCGCTGTCCGGCGCTGACGGAAGGTTCGTTGGTCGCGTCCGTGTTGCCGCCTACCCGGTCATAGATGCGGCTGGGACGAACGTAGGATCGATAGCCGTAGCCGGTGATCACGGCGCACAGCAGCGTGAAAAGAAATCCGGCGAGTAAGGTTGGCAGAAGTGTCATAAGTTCCCCACGGTCAGACGCGAATCCGGATAATTTTCCTGATAAAGAAGTTGCCCAGCACCTGGAATACGATGCCGGCCACGACGAGTTTGCGGCCCGTCGGATCGTGCACAAGCGGGCTGAGATATTGCGGCGAGACGATCATGAGACCGATCAGCGTGGCGATCGGCAGCAGGGTCAGAATCGTAGCGGTCATTTTTCCGTGCGCGCTGACGGCTTTGATCTGGCCTTTCAGACGGAAGCGTTCGCGGATGATATGCGAAAGGCGCCCCAGCACTTCGCCCAGGTTGCCGCCAGTCTGACGCTGCAGCAGCACGGTTGAGGAGAAGAAGCGCACGTCGGGCAGCGGCACACGCTTGCCGAAATTCGCCAGCGAACGATCGAGCGAGCCACCCATGTTCTGCTCGTTGAAAAGAGCGCGGAATTCCTGGCCGAGCGGATCGGCGATTTCTTCACCGACCATTTCGAGGCTGATGGTGAATGCGTGGCCGGCGCGCATCGACCGCGCGAGGAAATCGAGGGCATCGGGAAGCTGCGCCTCCAGCCCATCGAGCCGTTTGTTGCGCGCTTTTTTCACCATCATGAGCGGGAGGTAGGCCAGAAAGCCGCCAATTGCGCCGGAGCGGATGAAAATCGATGTCTGGAACGGTATGAACGCGCCGATGATGCAACCGACGATGAAACCGCCGACGGTCATCGTGATGAGTTTTTTCATGTCCCAGTCAAGACCCGATTCCGAGATCATGACAGCGACTTTGTCGTAGAGTGCCTGGGCGCCAGGCAGGGCGTCACTCGGCTTGGTCGCGTCGGCGTCCATCAGAAGTTCCACGTGCTCCTGCTCGGTTTCGGAAACCGTACGCAGGACAGAGACGAGCTGCTTCTTTCTCTTCGATTCGTAGTAGCGCAGCCCGGAGCTGACCGACAGCATGACTGCCGCCAGCACAACGAGGAACGTGATGACAACCAGCGCGATCATTACGCGGTAATCTCCAGAACGCTCTGGAAGAGCGACGTGGGAAGCTGAATGCCGCAGGCCTTGAGCTTTTCATAGAACCGCGGCCGGACACCGGTGGCACGGAAGCGGCCAAGCACCTTGCCGTTCTCCGAGACGCCGGTTTTTTCGAACAGGAAGATATCCTGCATCGTGACCTGCTCGCCTTCGAGGCCAACCAATTCGGTAATGTGAGTCAGTTTGCGGGTACCGTCGCTGAAGCGCGATACCTGAACGATCAGATCAACCGCGCTCGCCACCTGCTGGCGAATGGCGCGGGGGCTCATGTTGGCGTTGCCCATGCCGACCATGACTTCGAGACGCGACACGCCGTCGCGCGGGGTGTTCGAGTGAATCGTGGTGAGGGATCCATCGTGACCGGTGTTCATGGCCTGAAGCATGTCGAGCGCTTCTTCGCTTCGGACTTCGCCGACGATGATGCGGTCGGGACGCATACGAAGGGCATTGATGACGAGATCGCGAATCTTGATGGCGCCGTTGCCTTCGATGTTGGCGGGGCGCGTTTCCATACGGGCCACGTGGGTCTGGCGCAGCCGGAGTTCGGCCGCATCTTCGATGGTGACGATGCGTTCGTTTTCCGGGATGTAGCTCGAGAGGCAGTTCAGCAGCGTCGTCTTACCGGAACCGGTACCGCCGGAGATCACGATGTTCAGG
>CAZPZE010000123.1:0-13874 GCA_964590625.1 uncultured Solibacteraceae bacterium | reverse complement strand
AAGACGAAATGCGCTGGGAAAATCTCGGCGCCGCCGTCGTCGTCGAACACCGCGCCGCCCTCGCGTCCGATGGCTCCATCGCCGTCTGGGACCGCGAAAACTGGCAATCCGCCATGGGCAATCGCCCCGGCTATGAAAATCCAGGCAACGTCATCAGCGGTCTGCTCCTCGGCTACGAACCGCAGAAGCCGAGGCCCGCGCCCGCCCGTCCGCCGCAGCGCCAGGTGCGCAACGGCAGCAACACCGTGCCCGAATACATCGTCGATGGCAACGTGCGGATCGGCCGCGTCCTCACCCACCAGGTGCTCTCGCCCTTCTTCACCGGTCCGCTGCGCTCGCCCCTGCGCATCCAGAACACCTTCGCCAACGAATGCTTCATGGACGAGCTCGCCGCCGCCGCCAAAGCCGACCCCGTCGACTTCCGCCTGAGGCACCTCACGGACCCGCGCCTGATCGCCGTCCTCAAGGCCGCGGTCAAAGCCGCCGGCCCGAAGAATCGTCCCGGCCGCGGCGTCGCCTGCGTGAATTACGAAGGCGGCAACGGCTACGCCGCAGTCGTGGCCGACGTCGAAGTCAACCGCACCACCGGCGAAATCCACCCGCGCCGCTTCGTCGTCGCCATCGACGCCGGAGCTGTCTCCAATCCCGACGGTCTCCGCAACCAGACCGAAGGCGGCCTTCTCCAGGGCATGAGCCGCGCCCTCACCGAAGAAGTGAAGTGGGATTCACGCCACATCACGTCCATCGATTGGGTCACCTACCCCGCGCTCTACCTGGGTTACGCAATGCCCGAAGTCGAAGTCGTCATTGTCGAACCGCCCAACGCCCCCGCGACCGGCGCCGGAGAAACCGCGATCACCATCGCCGCCCCCGCCATTGCGAACGCCGTGTTCGATGCCACCGGCGCGCGCCTCCGCCAGGTGCCATTCACTCCCGATCGCGTAAAGACCGCCCTCGCATGAAGGACGGCGGAGCCCCTGCTCCGCGTCGGGCTCCCCCCAACCCTCACAAACTCTGCCCCTGCATCTCCGCCGCCACCTCGCCTCCCAGCCCGCCAAACTGCTCATTGATCACCCGCGCCCGCTCCAGCGCCGCCGAAATATGCGGAAGAATATTCTCGCGCCCCACATGCTCCACAAACTCCGCCTGCGCCAGTAACTTCTCCGGCTGCGACCGCGCTCCGCAAAGCAGCAGCGTCCTGCCGCATCGCCGCAATCTCCCCGCCAGCCTCTCGAGCGCATACAGACCCGTCGCATCGAGCGCCGTCATATTCCGCAGCCGCAAAATCACCACCGGTGCCAGCGCCCCGAGATCCGCCGTCGCCTCCTCCAGCTTCTCCGTGGTCCCGAACAGAAACGGCCCATGAATCCGCAAGATCGAAACATACTGCGGAACATGTTTGTCCTGCAGAATATGCAGCCGCCCCTGTTCGATGTAATCGCGCGTGACCGATTCCACCGTCGTCGTCTGCGCCACCCGCGAAATATAAAGCAGCGCCGCCAGCGCGATCCCCACTTCCACCGCCACCGTCAGATCCGCAAAAACCGTCAGCCCGAAAGTCACCGCCCACACCGCAATGTCCGCTTTTGAAAGCCGCAGAATGACGCCGATCTCCTTCCACTCCCCCATGTTGTACGCCACCACGAACAACACCGCCGCCAGCGCGGCCAGCGGAATGAACCGCGCCAGCGGAGCCGCCACCAGCAGGATTACCAGCAGCGTCACCGCGTGAACGATCCCCGCAATCGGACTCTTCGCGCCCGAACGAATACTCGTCGCCGTTCGCGCAATCGCGCCGGTCGCCGGAATCCCCCCAAACAGCGGCGAAGCAATATTCGCAACTCCCTGCGCCACCAGCTCGACATTCGAATTGTGCCGGTCCCCCGTCATGCTGTCCGCAACCACCGCCGAAAGCAGACTCTCCACCGCGCCCAGCAGCGCCACCGTCAGCGCCGAAGGCAGCAGCGGCAGAATCAGATCCGGCTCGAACGCGGGCACGGACAGCTTCGGCAGCCCCGTAGGAATCCCGCCGAACGCGCTGCCGATCGTCACCACCGGAATCGAAAACAACGCCACCGCGCCCGTCGCCAGCACAACCGCCACAATCGATCCCGGAATTCGCCGAGTCACTCGCGGAAAAAACACGATCACCAGCAGCGAAGCAACCGCAACCGCCACAGCTTGCCAGGTCAGCGCGGAAAGATTCGCCGCCAGCATCCGGATCCTCGCCGGAAACGCGCCAGGCACCGCGCCAATCCGCAGCCCGAGGAAGTCCTTCACCTGCGTCGACGCAATCAGCACCGCAATCCCGTTCGTGAATCCGATCGTCACCGGCCGCGGGATGAATTTGACCGCCGACCCCAGGCCGGTCACTCCCATCACCACCAGCATCACCCCGGCCATCACCGTCACGACGAGCAGCCCGGAAACTCCGAACTTCGCGACAATCCCCGCCACGATCACCACAAACGCCCCGGTCGGCCCGCCGATCTGCACCCGCGACCCGCCCAGCGCCGATATCAGGAACCCCGCAATGACCGCGGTATACAGCCCCGCCTCCGGCTTCACGCCGGACGCGATCGCAAACGCCATCGCCAGCGGCAGCGCCACGAGGCCCACCGTGATGCCCGCAATCAGATCCGAAGCGAAATCGCGCGATCCATACCCGCGCAGGCTCGCCACCAGCCTCGGAGCCCATTCTTCCCAGTTACGCACCTGTTACCGTCTCCGCTTTGATCTCTTCGAGCATCGCCTGGTTCTCCGCCAGGTGTTTGTGGAAATACTGGCGCATGATATCCAGCACTTCGATAATCAGACGGTCCCGCACCGAGTAGAAAACCTGATTCCCCGCTTTGCGGTTGATCACGATATGCTTCGCTCGCAAAACCGCCAGATGCTGGGAAACGTTCGCCTGCTCGATCCCGAGCCGCTCAATCAGAACTCCCGCCGAAAGTTCTCCGTCGCGCAGTTGCTCGATGATCGCGATCCGCGTCGGATGAGCCAGCGCCTGGAAGAATTCGGCTTTAAAACGTCGCAGTGTTTCGGGCATAAGTGAAAAAGGATTTACTGTTGGGAAAAAATCTTTTCGCGATCTCCGGGAAGAATTGAGGACCAGTCGGGAATCGGTTCACCCCCTGGCCCCAGCACACACCAGCTTCGGATTCTGTTCCCGGAAATGTAATGCAGCAGGTTCCCCGAGAGATCGTACACATGGGGGCCGGATTGGCCGTTCCGCTCCACTCGCCCGAACGTCAATCGCCCTGCTACGCCCGTGTTCAGTACATACACGAACGCCGCTTCTCTCGAAAGCTCCACGTCAGGATCTCCTGCTCCGCACCAGGAACATAAGAATATTCTACTATTCGAATATACTATTGCGCAGCGATCGTGGATGTAAAATTTATTACATTTAATGCAAAGTACTGGAACCTACAGAACGTATCTGTACCTCCGTGTACTATTTACAACCTAACTTTTGGCTAATACGATATCCTTACGCCCGTATCCCCCAAAGAGGGTAGACGGAGCTGCGAAGGAGGGCATCGATGCGGTTGATTTCCTGGGAGAAAGGCGCGGTTCTGCGTCCCTGTCTCGCCCTGTTTTGCGTGGCCGTCATCGCCCTTCCGACCAACCTCCTGGCGGATCCCATCACCTTTACCTATAACGGTGGCGATCACAATTACTCCGATCCCACGGCCTGGTCCTGCAGCCCCACCTGTACCTCCAATGCTTACCCGGATACGCAGTTCGGTTCCCCAATCGGCGCGGTCATCAACTCCGGCCAGCCGGATAACGTCCTGCTCGATACCCCCAGCACCATCACCAGCCTCGGCCTCGGCGGCAGCGGCGCTTCCGCGCAATCGACCCTGACCGTGAGCGGCCCTTCCCTCACGATCGGCTCCGGAACCGGCTCCGGCGATACCGCACTGGCCATCGGAAACGGCGGCGTCCTCAATATCAATGGCGGCGCCGTGACGCTGGATCTGAGCGCCGGTGCGCTTTCATCGGTCGATACGAACGGCCAGATCAACGTCACCAACGCCGGATCTCTCACGCTGCAATATGGCGTGCTCGGTTCGAACGCCATCTCGAATGATGGATCCATCAGCGTTACCGGCGCGGGTTCGTCGCTGAAGCTCGTGGACTCCGGATCTGACAACGTGGCCTTCTCCCTGCAAGGTTACGGCTCCACGAACCTCAGCGGCGGCCAAATCACCGGAACCGCCGGCACCGAGACTCTTCGTAACGAGAATGGTCACACGATTTCGGGAAATGGCTCCATCACAAACCTCGACCTGATTAACGTTGGAAATCTTGCCGCGACCGGTGGCACGCTGTCGGTGGCCAGCCTCGGAACCCTGACGTACAACACGCTCGGGGGAGGGAATTACTCGGTGGCGGATGGTTCGACCCTGCAACTCGGGGCCGCCGATGGGAGCACTCTGTCGCTCATCAGTGACGGCGCGGGTGTCACGGTGAACGGAAATGGTTTGATCACCCAGGA
The DNA here is from genome assembly GCA_964590625.1 of uncultured Solibacteraceae bacterium. GTDB lineage: Bacteria > Acidobacteriota > Terriglobia > Bryobacterales > Bryobacteraceae > BOG-234. The sequence goes on along the minus strand of CAZPZE010000123.1, from coordinate 9,370 downwards.
TGGAACGACGAACGCGCTCGTGAATCTGACGAACGTGACCGGCAGTCTGACGCTCCAGAACAACGCGTCTCTCACAATCGATCCGTCTGCGTCGTCCTTTCAGTCGACGGCGGATATCCTCGGTGGCGGAGCGGTAAAGGTGCTGAATGGCTCCTCGCTCGATGTCTCTCAGGTAACCTTTGGAAACACAGACCAGGGGAATCTGACCGGCACTTTTGAGATCGGGAACAACTCGACGCTCACCTATAACGGGCCCGATATCGCATCCATCGACCCGAACGGGAGCCTCACGCTGGATGGCAACGGCCACTTCGTGAACACCAGCCCGGACGCCAACCCGGGCGGCCTCCAGGCGACGCTGGGGACTGTCAACGGCTCTCTGACCCTGCAGGACGGCGCGACGTTCACAAGCGCGGCGCCCACATTCCGCGCCGATACCGCCTCCGGCAACGGCTGGGTCTCGGTGTTGAACGGGTCGACTCTCGATCTCACCTCCACCACCTGGGAAAACGAGTCGGCGGGCACGCTCCAGTTCGGCAACTACGAAGTCGGAAGCGATTCCACCATCAAATACACGGGCAATGATATTTCGACGATCGACACCAATGCGAGCCTCACGCTCGATGCCAACGGCGCGCTGGTCAATACGAATTCCTCCAACCCCGATGCGGTATCGAATACGCTGAGCACCGTCAACGGAGCCCTGACTCTCGATCAGGGAGCGAAGCTGACCATCGGCCAGTCGGTGGGCTCGTTCACGGTCGGACCTTCCGACGGCGGCGCGAACGGGGTTGTTTCGCTGTACGGCGGTTCCACGCTGGATGTCTCCGCTGTCACGTTCGGCAACGAAGCCGGCGGCCATTTGACTCAGGGCGCTTTTCTGATCGGTGACGGGTCCACCCTGAAATACTCCGGAAATGACATCAACACGATTGACGACGGCGCTGTCCTCTATTTTCAGGGCTCCGGCCAGCTCCTGAACGGCCAGGACGCGCACGACGCTGTCTCAAACACCCTCACCACGGTGAGCGGGAATCTCTTCATCGATCAGGGAGCGAACCTCACTCTCTCACAGGCCGTGACAGTCAATCAGAATTCAGGCAACTACAGTGGGATTCCGAGTGTCTACGTGACAGGCAGCTCATCCGTCACCTTCCAGAATCAGATCACCAACAACGGATTAATGATCGTCGACAGCGGTTCGACCCTGACCGCGCAAAACGGCTTTACCAACTATTCCGACGAATTCTCGGGCGCGGCAGGGTGTGAGTGCGGTACCGCCGGCTCCGCCGAGTTTGACCTCGATGCCTCATCCGCCACCATCACCAACGGCCTCTTCAATATTTCCAACAGCGGCGACTCCAGTCAGTACCCATCGAGCTACATCGAGCTCTACGATGCCTCTGCCCTGACTACGGACACGCTGACCAACAAGGCCACGCTCAGCACGTCGGACGGCGTCGAGTCGAGCTATTCCAGCCCGCAGGCCGGAATCGATCTGTATGACGGAAGCAGCCTGACCGTGACCGGCGATGCCCTGAATTCCTCGACTTCGACGAATGGGTCTTCTTACAGTTCTGCCTACATCTCTCTCGATAACCAGAGCACCCTCACCGTAGGCGGAAAATTCACCAATGACTCGAGCGCCGATTACGGCTACGCGGAGCTGGATCTTGAGGCTGGCTCCACCGCGACCGTCTCGGGCCTGTTCTCCAATCTCGGTGACAGCGTCGTCGACCTGGATTCCTACGACGGCAGCGGCAGCACCCTCAACGCAAATGGCGGATTCCTCAACAGCAATTCGTCTATCTACCTCTCGAACGCCAGCACTCTGAATGTTTCGCTTCCCACCGAGACGCAGCCCGCCGGCGCACAAACCCAGCAGACGTGGGCTTTCCAGAATGTCGCCGACGATTCCGATGGCGCTTACGGGAATGCTAATTACGCGCTCCTCCAGCTCGGCTATCAGTCGGAAGGTACCGCCCAGGGCGGCCTCAACTCCAAAACGAATTCCCAGCAGGCACCAGTTTCCACTGCGACGATTACGGGCGGACTTCTGAATTCGGCCACCAGCACGAATAACGGCTATGCCGAGAGCGACGTAAATGTCGACAACGGGTCGCTCCTCACCGCGGACACAGTTTCCAACGTGGCGACGGTGGACGGGAGCGCCGGCAGCGCAAGCGCCAATATCAACGTGGGGGGCGGAAGCACGATGACCGTGACGGGAGCTCTCTCCAATGGTCAGTACGTGATCAACGGCGGTACCGGCTCCGCGGGTGCTTACGTATCCGTGTCGGATCAAAATAGCCTGCTGAGTGTCGGCGGCGGTGTCACAAACTATAACGGCAATATCAGCGCGATGTTCGGCGGCACAATCGGCGTCACCGGTGGAGGATTTCAGAACACCGCCGATGACCTGAATTCGCCCAACAGTTTTGGCAATGCAGTGACTTCCCTGGCCTACGGGGCCACTGGCTCGGTGGTCGGCGGCTTTACGAATTCCGCCACCTCCAGGGCCAACGGCACCGCGGAGGCAGACCTCACCCTGGATGCCGGCTCGACTCTCACGCTGGATTCGCTGACCAATACGGCCGCGAATGCCACGGGCGACACCGGGAGCGCAACGGCGGCGGTTTCGGTGCAGGAGGGAAGCACCCTCCACGTCACCGGAAACGTCCAGAATACGTTCACGCCGTCGGGCGTCGGGTCCGGCCAGGCGCAGATCTCAGTCGATGCCTCGACCATGAATGTCGATGGCGCCTTCACGAACACCGCTGGTTTCCTCAACCTGCGCAATCAGGCGACGGTGACGGTGGGCGGCCAGTTCACCAATGACGCCGCCAGCACCGTGACGCTCGATCAGTTCTTCGCCGCCGCTCAAAGCCAGCTCACCGGAAGCGTCCTCAATACCAACGGATTCGGAAATGACGGCGTGGTCAATCTGAATCAGCAATCGACTATCAACAACACGAGCGCGTTCTCAAACACGGGAATTTTCAATATCGACAGCAGCAGTCTGCTGAGCATCGGACCCCTGATGGGTCAGGATGGCGATAACAACCCGATCGTGGTCACCCCAGGATCTCTGACGAACACCGGAACGATCAATACCGGTACGCGCGCCGGCGGCTTGAATACCATCAACGTGACCGGCGATGTTTTCAACACGGCGCCGGGCGTTGTCAACATCGCGGGCCAGGGCGACTCCATGACCGTGACCGGCCAGTTCACCAACTCGGGTCAGCTGAACATGACGGGCGCCGGATCGTCGGTGGAAGCCGGATCGATTACGAACCTCAAGGACGGCCAGATTTCGCTGACTGGTATTTCGGAAACCGTTTCGTCCGACACCGATATCACGAACAACGCTGGCGGCACGATCAATGTGCAGGGCGGCGCGAACGCGCTCAAAGCAGAGAATGGGACATTGTCGAACGCGGGCTCCCTCACGGTCGGCGCCGGTGGAAGCGCTGTGGCCCAGACGATCGATCAGTCGGGCACGCTGGACATTCAGGCTGACGGCCACGTGCAGACGGGAACGTTCACGCAGACCGCCGGCCATACCACTGTCGAAACGGGTGGCACACTCACGGCCACCGAAGTGGACCTGCAGGGCGGCACGCTCTCGGGCGGCGGTTCGATCTACGGCAATGTGCTCGTCGATGGCGGCACGCTGGCGCCCGGCGATCCGCAGACAATCGACATCATCGGTAACTACCAGCAAACCCTGATGGGCGTTCTCAATCTCGATTTTGCCGGAGCGGGCGCGGGCGAATACGATTCCATCAATGTTCAGAGCGATGAGACTCACAATGGCGACGTGACGCTCGCCGGCACGCTGGATCTCACGCTCGAAGCCGGATTCGGCCAGGGCATCGATATCGGAACCCTGTTCCACATCCTCACGTGGACTGGCTCGCTGACCGGTGACTTCGATACCTTCAACGATCAGACGTTCTCGAACGGCCAGCAGCTTCTGACCTTCCAGGAAGTTTTCGGCGACAAGGGCCTCGACCTCCAGGTGATTGCCGCCAGCGTGGCCACGCCCGAACCGTCGACCGTTTCGATGCTGTTTGGCGTCCTGCTGCTCGCCGGTGGTATGGTCTGGATTCGCCGCCGCCGCGCACAACGCGCGGCCGAAAGCATGGAATAAGATAGATCGGTTATGGAAAATGAGTCAATGGGCCGCGCAATCCGGCTCGGTATTGTTGCGCTGATCGCTGTGGTGGTTCTCGGCGCTGGCGCGTGGTGGATGACGAGCCGCAAATCGGTGGCTTTAACGACGCCGTATCAGGCGGTGCTGCTGAGCAACGGCTCGGCATACTTCGGACAGCTCTCCGGCCTCGGTACCGAATACCCGGTGCTCACGAATGTCTTCTACGTGAAGAGCGTGCAGGACCCCAACACGAAAGCGGTCTCGAACACCCTGGTGAAACGAGGCCACGAGTGGCACGCGCCGGACCGCATGATCCTCAACGCCAACATGATCGTGCTCGTGGAACCGGTGAACCCGACCTCGCGCGTCGCACAACTGATCGCCCAGGCCAAAAACCAATAGCCGCAGGACCGCGCTTCAGGTCGCACAATGCACCGCAAGCGATGCCGCGCCCCCTCCACCATTCGGCTCCCATAACCCGGCCCCGCGCGTCGCACGACCGATCCTCCTGGCCAAAAACCAATAGCCGCAGGGGCGCGCTTCAGACGGAGAATAACCGGGCACGTGACTTTTAGTCGCGTCACATCCGCTGAAGCCACCGCCTCCCCATAACCCCACCGCTCGCGCCCCGCACGACCCATCGCCCCGGGCCAAAAAACCGATAGCCGCAGGGACGCGCTTCAGACCGCGCAGACTGACCCGCAAACGATACCGCGCCCCCGGCCACCATCTGGCCGTAGCGCCCGCCCGATCGCCGCCACCGCCCTTCCATAATCCGGCCCCGCGCGTCGCACAACCGATCCCCCCGGCCAAGAACGAATAGGGCGCCCTCGCCCTGCCGTCATCAGGAACGACCGGGCGTATCCAGTTGCCCCGCAAGCGACGCCGGGCTGGTCGGGTCAGCCCCGGACCCTGCTTTCGCCGGTTCTTTCGCGCCCCCGGCCGCCATCTGGCTGTAGCGCCGGGCCTGATCGCTGTCACCCGCCTTCCCGTACGCATCGCTCAACTGCCGCAGGTAACCGGGCGTCTTCGCATCCACGGGCTGAATCGTCTTCAGCAGATAATCGATCGCCTGCTTCGCCTGGTTCTGCTTGAGCAGCGCCACACCCATCAGATAATTCGCGGAGCGTGAATTCGGGTCCGCCGCAAGCGCCGCCGTATAGCTCTGGATCGCGCCGTCCACATCGCCCTGCATCTGCAGAATCCACCCCATCTGCGTATTGGCCACCGGATCTTTCGGATTCGCGGCCAGCGCGCGCTCAAATGCGCTGGTCGCTTCGGAATAGCGGCTCTGGCCCAGCATCGCAAGTCCATAAACGTCATGCGCTGGAGTTTTGGGATCCAGCTTCATCGCCGCCTGGTAATGGTCCTGCAGCTTATCGATCTGCCGAAGCTCCCAGTAAGCGAGCACCAGATCGCTCTGCGCGGCCCCATCGTTCGGGTTGGCGGCAAGCGTGGCTTCCAGTTGCTTTACTGCCTCGGCAGGCTTGCCGTCCGCGAGGTACTCGCGCGCCGTGCGCACCTTCATCAGCCCTCCTGGATTCAGAGCCGTGATCTGCGCCATCAGCGAATCTTCCGGAGGTGCGGCCGAGGGATTCTTCTGGTATTGCTCCATCTCGCGCGCGGCGGACGCGGGATCGCCCATCTGGTTATAGCTCTTCGAAAGCTCGAGATGCGCCGCAGCGAAGTTCGGCGCAAGTTCGCAGGCTCTCTTGTACTGCGCGATGGCATCGAACAGCGTGCTGCCCTGCGTCGCCAGCGCGCGCCCCAGGCCGTAGTGATAAACGGCGCGGTCCGGTTCTTCGTTCACAAGCGCTTCATAGAGCTTCCGGCTTTCGTTACTGCGGCCCGCCTGCTGCAGCGCGTCGGCCAGACGCATGCGCGCCGGCCTTGACGACGAATCGATGCTCACCGCTGCCTGAGCGTCTTCGATGGCCTGCCGCGTCTCGCCCCGGAGTTGCTCGATCACGGTGAGGTAATAAGGCCACTCGAATGCCTTCGGATCCATCGCGTGCGCGCGGCGATAGCACTGCTCCGCGAGCTCGAACTGCTGGTAAGCGTGGAGCACCATCCCTAGCCGGCCCGTCGCCCCGGCATCATCGGGGTTCATCGTCGCGTCGCGTACGGCGTTGTCCACCTGCGCCCGCACCTGAGGCGGAAATGTGGACGTCTGGATCTTCGGCAGCGCCGGTACGGACTTCCTGCTGCACGCGACAATGGCGAGCCCCACGGCAAAAACGCACAGCAAAGGGAGGAATTTCGACCGAATAATCACTCATTGTTGCACGGCATCGCCATGCCTGGCCTCCTGGACCGCGTCGCGCTCAGCGCCCAAACTTTCGGCTCAACTCTGCATATCGGCCGCTATGGCCCTTAAAATGAAGTTGCCGCCCCATGGATCACCCGGCCCACTCTTCCTCCCCCCGATCCACGCGCATTCCTGGTATTGACCACAGGGCGGCGCGCGTCACCTGGACCGTCGCCCTCACTGTCCTTCTGCTGGCCCTCGTGTACGCGATTCGCTCCACACTTTTCCTCTTCATCGTGGCGATGCTTTTCGCCTACTTGCTCTACCCTCTCGTTAACCGCATCGGCGGACGTTTTCACCAGAAGCACCGCGGGGCTGTGCTCGGCCTGACCTATCTGCTCGTCCTCGGCATCCTCGCTTCGATCGCAATCGGCATCGGTGCCAAAGTCGCGGATGAAGCCCGGCTGCTCGTCGCGCATCCACCGGACCTGGAGGGTTTCCTCGCGCGGCTGGCCGCGGCTCATCCTTTCCTCGCGCCCGCTGTCGACGCCGCGCAGGACCGGTTGAGCGAAGTATCGAAGCAAATGATTTCGCTCGCTCCGCGATTCAGCCTCCACGTGCTCGCGGCATCGGCAAATCTGCTCTATATCGTCCTCGTTCCGATCCTCAGCTTCTTCATGCTCAAGGATGGAACCGAGCTCCGCGAACGCTTCCTCGACAAAATGCGGCCAGGCGCGTCGCGCCGCCGCGCGGAGCACATCGTTGACGCAGTCCATGTTCTCCTCCTCAGCTACATGCGCGCGCTGCTGCTGCTCTGCTGCACCGTTCTGGTGGTGTTTTCCATCGTGCTGAGCGTGATGGGCGTCCCCTACGCCCTGCTGCTTTCTTCGATCGCATTCCTCTGCGAGTTCGTGCCACTGCTCGGGCCGCTGGCCGCCGCCATCACGATCATCGCGGTCAGCGCCCTCAGCGGCTACGGACACGTGCTTTGGGTCGTGGTTTTTCTCGGAATATTCCGGTTGATGCAGGACTACTTTATCAGCCCGAAATTGATGGGAAACGGCGTCGAATTGCACCCAATGCTGGTCATATTCGGGGTATTGGCGGGGGCGGAAATTGCAGGCGTAGCTGGTGTTTTCCTCAGTGTTCCGGTACTCGCGCTGGCCCGCTTAGTTATTGATGGTACTCAATTTACACAGAAGACTCCCTGATTGGTCGTATTACTGTTGTTCATCTGCCGTACCGGTACCTCTTTTTAATCTTCGTCTATTGTAATTGTCGGTAAGCGCGACTTACCATGTTCAGGAGGGTCCGTAGTCCGGCTCGGAATCGAGGGAAAAATGCGCAGGAACAGATCGGAAAAATCGGTGGAGCAGCGCGGCGCGCTGGATTCCCGGCTGAGTGGCTACTCGGCTGGCGCCAGAGTCGCGGCTGCCGCGCGCCGGCTTCGCAGCCGTACGGGGAACTGGCCTGTCTACGCAGCCGCCGCCGGTTCGGCGCTGGCGATGACGACCAGCGCGTCGGCCAGCATCATCTCGGGCGTTTATACGGGTACGGGCCCGAATGGCGGCGTTTCCGTGCAACCGACGGCAGGCAATGGCTCCTCGGTGAAAGGGTTGCTCTTTCCGCCTGGGGAAATCAATATCAAGGCCACGGCAGGAAGCACCTTCGTCGCGCTCTCGGTTGAGGGAATTCTGCCGCTCAAAATTTTCGAAGGCCCTCTGAACAGCCAGTACGCGAAGAATTTTGCGGCGGGCGCGAATATTTCGGCAGCGGCGGGCATTCTGGCTGCATCGGGCGCGCGCATCGCGAAAGCCTTTTTCAGCGGGAGCAGCTTCGGCAGCTTCCTTGCCGGACAGCCCGGATACGTCGGTTTTGCGCTTGACATGGGCTCGGGAAACATCGACTATGGCTGGCTGAAACTCGAAGTCACGAACTCATCGGGCGTGCCGCAGATCCTGGAAGCCCTTGGCTACGGCATCGAGACGACAGCCAATACGGCGATCAAGGCTGGCGACACCGGCCCTGGCCCCGTTCCGGAACCGGGCACCATGGCTCTCGGTGTTCTGGCAGCCGGAGCGGCCGGCGTAGTGGCTCTGCGGCGCCGCCGTCAGAACGCTTAAGACTTTTCCAAACGAGCACAAAAAAGCGGCGGTTCTTTCGAACCGCCGCTTTTGTTATTTACCGGTGCTGACCGGTTTCTACCGGTCGCCATCCAGCAGGCTGCCCCAGACCGCCGAGTCAGCGTAGATCGTGCCGCTGCCCCAGACTGCCGAGCTGCCCCAGACCGCGGAGGAACCCCAGACCGCCGAGCTGCCCCAGACGGCCGATGAACCCCAAACCGCCGAGCTGCCCCAGACGGCTGACGAACCCCAAACCGCTGAGCTGCCCCAGACGGCCGATGAACCCCAAACCGCTGAGCTGCCCCAGACGGCCGATGAACCCCAAACCGCCGAGCTACCCCAGACAGCTGACGAGCCCCAGACCGCCGATGAACCCCAAACCGCGGACGAGCCCCAGACGGCGCTGCTGCCCCACACGGCCGAGCTCCCGGCCTGCCAAACGGACGAGCCCCAGACTGCCGAAGAACCCCAAACCGCCGAGGACCCCCAGACCGCTGAGCTGCCCCAGACGGCCGACTGGTCGTTCACGAGGACGATGTTTGCGTTGCCGTTCGCGTCGAACGTGCCATCCGGCTGAGCGATCGGCGAAGCCGCGCTCGCGCCCGCCGGAATCGTTGCTGTGCTGGCGATCGCCGCATCCAGGTCGAGGTATCCGGCGCCGACCGTGAAAATGTCGTACTGGACCGTGAAGGTCTGGCCGGTCGTCGAATCGGTGATCGTCGAGCTCTGCGGGAAATTCTTGCTGGCCGTCAGCATCAGCCGCGCCTTCACCTGATCCGGTGAGAGATTCGCGTTGGCCGGCGTGCTGAGCAGCGAAGCGACCGCGCCGCTGGTGGCGGC
>CAZPZE010000122.1:0-1931 GCA_964590625.1 uncultured Solibacteraceae bacterium | reverse complement strand
CGCGACGAACTGCGCGACACCTTACTGAGGCGGCAGGCCGAATTCGACAACTTTCGCAAGCGCAACGAGCGCGAGCGGCAGGATCAGATCCAGTACGCCAGCATGGAAGTCGGGGGCGATCTGCTGCCGATCCTCGACGATTTCGAGCGCGCGCTCGCGGCTGACTCGAGCAGCACGGAGTATGCGAAGGGCGTGCAGATGATTTATCAGCGCATGTCGGAAGCGCTGAAAAAGGTCGGACTCGAGCCGATCGAGACAGCCGGCAAATCGTTCGACCCGAACATCCACCAGGCAGTGGAGCGCGTGGAAACGAACGAATCGCCGGAGAACACCGTGCTCGGCGAATTCCGCCGTGGTTATTTCTTCAAGGGCAAGCTGCTGCGGCCTTCCATGGTGCGGGTGGCGGTTCCCGGGGAGCCGCGCACGGACTCCAGAATTCTGAAGATTTAAGTGGCCAGTTAAGAAACACCAATGCCGGCGACGAAACGTGATTATTACGAAATACTGGGCGTGACCCGGTCCTGCGGGGAGCAGGAACTCAAGGTCGCTTACCGCAAGCTCGCCCTGCAGTACCACCCGGATCGCAATCCGGGCGACGCCGAAGCCGAGGAAAAATTCAAGGAAGCGGCCGAGGCGTACGGCATTCTTTCCGACGCGCAGAAGCGCGCGGCTTATGATGCCTACGGCCACGCCGGAATTTCCGGCATGGGAGGCGGCGGATTCGATCCTTCCCAGATGGATCTGGGCGATCTGCTCAGCCAGGTGTTCGGCTTCGGCGATATCTTCGGCGGCGGCGGTCAGCGCGGCGGGCGGCCTCGCGCCACCAAAGGCGACGATCTCCGCTACGACATGACGCTGACGTTCGAAGAGGCGGCGTTCGGCAAGTCGATCGAAATTCAGGTTCCGAAGATGGAAGCCTGCTCGCGTTGCCGCGGACGCGGCGCCGAGCCGGATAGCCAGATGATGACCTGCCCGGCCTGCCATGGGCGCGGTGAACAGCTTTTCTCGCAGGGATTTCTTTCCGTACGGCGCACCTGCTCACACTGCGGCGGCGCGGGCGAAATCGTCAAGCAGGTTTGCCGCGATTGCCGCGGCGAAGGCTACAAGCACATCAACAAACGGCTGAAGGTGACGGTACCCGCCGGCATCGCGGACGGCAACCGCCTGCGCGTCTCCGGCGAAGGACAGCCCGGCTCGAACGGCGGCCCGAACGGCGATCTCTACATCTTCTTCACCGTCAAAGAGCACCCGATTTTCGAGCGCCACAACAACGATCTGCACTGCCGCATTCCGATCAACATCGCGCAGGCCGCCCTCGGCGCGAAGATTCAGGCACCCACGCTCGAAGGACCGCACGAGCTCACCATCCCCGAAGGCACGCAGAACGGCGCGCAGCTTCGCATCAAGGGCAAAGGCGTTCCCGAAGTTCAGGGCAAAGGCCGCGGCGATCTGATCGTGCACATCGAAGTCCGCACCCCGACGAAGCTCAATCGCGATCAAAAGCGCCTGTTCGAAGAGCTGCGCGAGACGCTGCCCGTCGATAACGACCCGCACGAAAAGGGCCTGCTCGACAAAGTCAAAGACTACTTCATGTAGTCGTTTCTCTTTCGGGAACTTTCACACTTTTGGCCGCCGCATCAGATAAAATCCGGGCAATGCGCGTCGCAATCGTGTTCTCCCTGCTGCTGACAGCCTCGTCGCTCCAGGCTGCAACCTACGTCGGTTCCCAGGCCTGTCAAACGTGCCATCCGGCGACTTACGCTTCCTGGCAGAAGACCCGCATGGCGAATATCGTGCGCGATCCGAAGGTGCATCCGGAGGGCGTCCTCGGCGATTTCTCGAAGCCGAATCCGCTCGTCACGTTCAAACTTTCGGATGTCGCCTTCATGTATGGAAGCAAGTGGAAGCAGCGCTATTTCTACAAGCGCGGC
>CAZPZE010000121.1:0-5883 GCA_964590625.1 uncultured Solibacteraceae bacterium | reverse complement strand
TTCTTGTCGGCGACCGTCACATAGAGCGGGACTTCACGCGTGTAGGAATGGAATAGAGGTTCTGAGGTGGAACTGGGCGGCTTTGTCTGCGCGTAGATTGCGAGTCCGGTAACCGCCACCGCACCCGCCAGCAACAGCGAGGGAATGCGCATAGCCTTAATTCGATTCTAGCGCGCCTGGATTTCAGCCTAAAGGAACTCGTAACCCGTCGGTGAGACGCCGGAGGAGATGACCTCCGTGGTGCAGCCGCTCATTGCGAATGTCTGGCGCACGAGATCGCAGACGTTCTCGCAGCCGCGCTCGTAGAAGACCAGAACGCCGGGGCCGGCGCCGCTGAGCGTGCAGCCGAGCAGGCCGGGCGCGCGCAGCCGCAGGATCTCGGCGAGCCCTGGCACGAGCGACGCGCGGAATGGCTGGTGAAGCCGGTCGTCGAGAGCCGCCGGAAACACCGAAGCGTCGCCGGTAGCGAGCGCGGCGGTGAGCAGAGCCGCGCGCTGGATATTGAATGTGGCGTCGGCGCGGGAGTAGGAATCGGGCAGCACGGCACGGGCTTCTTTGGTGGGAAGCTGGAAATTCGGAACGACAACCGCCACCCGGAAATTCGGCGGCATTTCGAGGCGGATGGCGCGGGTAATTCCGCCGGGCTCAACGGCGCTTGCTACAACGGAACCGAGAACGCAGGCGGCAACGTTATCCGGATGGCCTTCGATGCGCGCGGCCTCGTCGAGAATGCGCTCGGCTTTCCAGCCGAGATCGAGCAGGCGCGAAGCGATAATCACGCCGGCGGTGATCGCGGCGGCGCTCGATCCGAGGCCCTTGCCGAGCGGAATTTCGTTGGTGATCTCGAGTTCGGCAGCCGGAAGCGTGCGGCGTACGCGCTGCGCGATGGAAAGCGCCGTCTGCCAGATCAGATTATCCCCGGCGCTCGAAATCAGCGCGGCATCGCGCCCTTCGCACCGAATGCTGAGCCGCGAGGCGCGCGCAAACCGGCAGGTGAGATACACCTGGAGGGCGATGCCAAGGGAATCGAAGCCCGGTCCCAGATTGGCGCTGGACGCGGGAACGCGTAAAGTGATCGCGGAGGTCAATCTGACATTATCCAATCCCCTGTTCATTCGCGGAATGGGACTCGCGTAACATGTCTCTTAGTGGAGAATCGCCGCTATCTTTGCTCGCAGCTGGCCACGCTCAAGGTCGATGGCCAGGAGACGTGGGTGAACATCGAAGAGATCTGCGAGACGGGCGTGACGCTGGAATGCGAGACGGAGATCGCGGCGGGCGTGGCGGTGGCGCTGGCGGCCGGAGATGCGGTGTTTCAGGGCCGCGTCACCCAGGTGCAAAAGGAAGAATTCGGCTGGCGGGTGGAAATGGAGTTCGCGGCGGAGACGCCGTGGTCGCCCGCCCGCTGGCAGCCGGATCATCTGCTGGATCCGGCGGCGTTGAAACCGGAATAAGCTTTGCGGTAACTCGCGCCGGGCAGAAGCCCTGCGGCAAAGCCCGAAGCTTTGCCCTGTGGAAACCCTACTTAATATCGAGGACTTCTTTTTCCTTCGCCTTCGCGGCTTCGTCGAGCCGCTTCATGAAGGCGTCGGTTAGCTTCTGCATTTCGTCCTGGCCCTTGCGATCGTCGTCTTCGGAGATTTTCTTCTCCTTAGCGAGCTTCTTGATGTGCTCGTTGGCGTCGCGGCGGATGTTGCGGACGGCAACGCGATGCTCTTCGGCGATACCGTGGATCTTCTTCGCCAGCTCTTTGCGGCGCTCTTCGGTGAGCGGTGGGATCGGCAGGCGAATGATCTTGCCGTCATTGGCGGGATTGATGCCGAGGTCGGACGTGCGGATCACTTTTTCGATCAGGCCAAGCAGCGAGACATCCCAGGGCTGCACGGTGATGAGGCCCGGCTCGGGCACGTGGAGATTCGCGACCTGATTCAGCGGCGTCGGATTGCCGTAGTAATCGACGCGAATGTTATCCAGAAGGTGGATGGAGGCGCGGCCCGTGCGAATGGCCGCCATCGCGTGCTGCAGATCGGTAACTGCCTTCTCCATGCGCTGCTTCGCGCCTGCTTCGATTTCCGCTACAGTATTCATGGTTTCGTCGTCTCTTAACTGATGATGGTTCCGACCGGCTCTCCGGACGCCATTCGCATTATATTGCCCGGCGTATTCAGATTGAAAACCAGGATCGGGAGTTTGTTATCGCGGCACATGGCGATGGAAGTCGCATCCATCACGGCCAGGGAATCGGTCAGGACCCTCGTGTATTCGATGCGCTGGTACATGACGGCATCCGGAAACTTCATCGGGTCCTTGTCATAGACGCCATCGACTTTTGTTGCCTTCGCGATCACTTCGGCCTTGATTTCGAGAGCCCGGAGGGTGGCGGCGGTGTCGGTCGAGAAATACGGATTCGAAGTACCCGCCGCGAAGATCACGATGCGGCCCTTTTCCAGATGGCGAATGGCGCGCCGGCGGATGTAGGGCTCGGCCACCTGATGCATATGGATGGCGCTCATCACGCGGGTCTGCTGGCTGGCGGCTTCGAGCGCATCCTGCAGCGCGAGAGAGTTGATGACCGTCGCGAGCATGCCCATGTGATCGCCGGTGACGCGGTCCATCTTGCGCGCCGCGAGCGCGATGCCACGGAAGATGTTACCGCCGCCCACTACGATGCCGATCTGCGTGCCCGTGCGCGCGACACCCGCAATTTCCTCGGCGAGGTCGCGAACGCGGCCCGCGTCGAGTCCGAACGCCTGCGGCCCGGCCAGGGCTTCACCACTGAGCTTGAGAAGAATCCGTTCGTATTTCGGCACGTTGATCTATGGTAACGGATACAAAAAAAGGGGGCAGGATGTCTGCCCCCTTGTATTTTTGCTTAAGCCGAAGCTTCCGGCTGATCGGAAGCGGTGTCGCCCACTTTGAAGCGGGCGAACCGGGAAACGGAGATGTTCTCGCCCAGCTTCGCGATCTTTGTCTTGATGAGCTGCTCGATCGTGGTCGTGTTGTCCTTGACGAAGGGCTGGTCATAGAGGCAGACCTCTTCGTAGAACTTCGACATGCGGCCTTCCACGATCTTCGCCGCGATGTTCTGCGGCTTGCCTTCATTCATGGCGCGCGCAAGCTGGATTTCCTTCTCCTTTTCGAGCGCGGCCGGGGTCACGTCTTCCTTGCGGATGAACTGCGGATCGGCGGCGGCGATATGCATGGCGATATCGCGCACCAGTTCCTGGAAATCATCCGTGCGAGCGACGAAGTCGGACTCGCAGTTGACTTCCACCAGCACGCCGAGCTGCGCGCCCGCGTGGATGTAGCTGCCAATCGTACCCTGCTTCGTGGAGCGCGAGGCCTTCTTGCCGGCGGACGCAATGCCGCGCTTGCGCAGGACGACTTCCGCTTCCGAGAGATCGCCCTTCGCTTCGGTCAGAGCGCTCTTGCACTCCATCATTCCAGCTCCGGTACGTTCCCGGAGCTGCTTCACCAGTGTTGCTGAAATTTCTGCCATTTTCCTTTTCCGTGTGAATCGCTGAGGCTTTTTCGATTAAGCCTGGCTGGCTTCCGCAGGCGCTTCGACCGGGGCTGCCGCTGCGGCTTCGGTTTCCGAAGCGGGACCCTTGCGGCTGGCGCCGCTATCGCCGACCATCAGGCTTTCCTGCATGATCTGGGCGGCATACTGCGGGTCCGTGTACTGCGAATACTCGGCAGGCAGTTCCTCGGACGCGCCGTCGACATCGCCTTCCGCTTCCGCAGCCACTTTACCGGCGGCGAAATCGTGTTCGGTGGCGAGGGCGCGGCCTTCGATCACGGCTTCGGCGATCTTGCTCGTGAAGAGGCGGATCGCGCGCAGTGCGTCATCGTTGCCGGGAATGACCCAATCGACTTCATCGGGATCGCAGTTCGTATCGACGATCGCGACCACCGGGATGCCCTGACGGCGGGCTTCCTTCACGGCGATTGCGTCCTTGTTGGAATCGATCACGAAGACGACGTCCGGAAGGCCGGGCATGTCCTTGATGCCGGCGAGGTTCGAATCGAGCTGCTTGCGCTCGCGCTCCAGCCGGACAATTTCCTTCTTGGGACGGCCGCCGTAAGAGCCTTCGGCTGCCATCTGTTCCAGTTCCTTGAGGCGCTTGATCGACTTCTGCACCGTGGTCATGTTGGTGAGAAGACCGCCCAGCCAGCGCTGATTGACGTAATACATCTGGCAGCGGCCGGCTTCTTCAGCGATGGCTTCCTGCGCCTGGCGCTTGGTGCCGACGAACAGGACGTTCTTGCCCTGAGCGGACATTTCCACCACGTAACGGGCGGCATCCTTGAACAGCTTCAGGGTCTTCTGGAGGTCGATGATGTAGATACCGTTACGTTCGCCAAAGATGTATTCTTTCATCTTTGGATTCCAGCGCTTGGTCTGGTGCCCGAAGTGAACGCCGGCTTCGAGCAATTCTTTCATTGAAATAGCAGGCAAACTAACTCCTTGTTGCCGTCATGGACCCGCGAGGAGGCTCGGGGCTGAGCGGCGGTTGAGCCAGTCCGTTCGTCGCGCGCGGCCCTAAGCGAGATTTGCGCGGACGGAGCGGAAGGCAATTCTACAGACAATCGGGGCGCGGTAAACAACCCGCGCCCCGCCCACAGACAAAATCCGAATCTAGCGCTTCGAGAACTGGAACCGCTTGCGAGCGCCCTTCTGGCCGTACTTCTTGCGCTCGTGTTCGCGGGGGTCCCGGGTGAGCAGGCCCGCCTTCTTCAGCGGCCCCCGGAGCTCGGCGTTAAATTCCGTCAAAGCACGCGCGATGCCAAGGCGAATGGCGCCGGACTGACCGGCAACGCCGCCTCCGCTCGCGAGCACGACAACATCGAAACGATCCGCCATTTCCACGACCTGCAGCGGATAGCGCGCGGGAATGCGGCCCGCGTCAGTCGGAAAATATTCTTCGAAGGGACGGCCGTTGACCGTAATTTTGCCCGAACCCGGGCGCAGAAAAACGCGCGCCACGCTCGACTTGCGGCGTCCCGTTCCGAGATATTGTTCAATCTTTTTAATAGCCAAAATCCACTACCTTCCTAAGCCTGCTTCGCCTTGTCGCGGCCGGATTTAATTGTGAGAGACGCGGGCTTCTGCGCCGCATGCGGGTGTTTGTCGCCCGCGTAAACTTTGAGCTTGCGATACATCTGGCGGCCGAGCTTCGTCTTCGGCAGCATTCCGTAGATCGCTTCTTCCACCATGCGGGCCGGACGCGTGGCGCGCACGCGGGCTGCGCCCGTTTCCACCAGACCGCCCGGGTAACCGGTGAAATGGCGATAAACCTTCTGGGTATCCTTTTTACCGCTGAGGCGAACCTTGGCGGCGTTGACAACGATGACGTGATCGCCAGCATCAATAAACGGCGTCCACGTGGTTTTGTGCTTGCCCATCAACAGTCTGGCAGCCTGGGCGGCAAGTTTGCCCAGCACGACGTCATTCGCGTCGACCACATGCCAGTTTCTTTCAATTCCCTGTTTCGTGGGGAATGCGGTACTCATGAACACACGACTCCGATCGATTGTGAAACCCGGAAGAGTTTCTCAAAAAAGTATAGCAGGATACCCGCGTCCGGCGAAACCCGATATTCATCGGGCGTTTGATTCCAGCCATTTAGGGGCGGGTGCCGTCCTGGACGGACGTATTACTGGACCGCGATCGTCACCGTATTACCGGCCGACTTCGCGCCGGTGTCCGGATCGGTTGCCGTGATCACCAGCGGCACCGCATCGCCCGGCGTCACACCCTGCGGAACCTGGATATTCACCTGATAGAGTCCGGCGAATGTCGGCGTCAGACCCGAGAACAGCGCCGGCACACTCACGCCGCCCACGCTCACCGATACCGTCGCCTTCGTGTGGAACACGGTA
>CAZPZE010000120.1:0-14530 GCA_964590625.1 uncultured Solibacteraceae bacterium | reverse complement strand
CTGTCATGAAAGTGGCTGTGGCCGAAGTCCTGATACTTGTCCCACTGGTTCGGCTCGGGCTGGTCATACGCCGCGGGGTCTGACGAAGCCTGCAGCCGCGCGCCCGGCTCGAATTGCAGCGTGACGTTGCTGCGCAGCCGGACGGAGCCCGTCACATAAGTTCCAGCCGGGAAGTCGACCGTGCCACCGCCCGCCGCGGCGGCCGCGTCGATCGCATGATTGATGCTGTCGCGATCGGGCGTCTTGCCATCGCCCTTCGCGCCATACGCTTTCACGTCAAACGACGCCGCCGGGAGAAACGAAGGAGTGAGGATGAGAATGCAAATTGCGATCCGATTCGTACACATCGATACCGGAAATCATGACACAGGATTTTGATTCGCAGGAGGCGTCGTCCGGCTGAGAATAGCGCGGAGACGATAAAAGCGCGTGTCACAGCGCTCGCAGCGCACGGGCAGGACGAATGGGCTAATCGCCCACTCGAGCGCATTTCGCCGTTTTGACCGTCGCCACGATGCGGAACTGCATCGAGAGCAGAGACGCGACCAGATCATATAAGTGACCGGAAACCAGGCCGGAGGCGTGTTCAGGGCACTTCAACAACGTACGCTCCAGTACCGGTTTCCGTGCGGATTTAGTATACTGACGATCTTAAAGGAATCCCCTCGCCAATGCCTCCGGTAGAACTACCAGTACATGGTGCGCAGCCGCAGCCTGTACGGCGCGTGCGCCGGACGGTGCGCATCTCGGGCAAGGCGGTTCCGGACGGCGAATGCGAACTGGTCGGAATCGGCGAAGGCGTTCTTTACCTTCGCTCTGAGCGGCGCATCGCGGACACTTCGGCAGTCAACGTCACATTCGAGCGGACGCAGCTTTCGGGTTACGTTTCGGGCTGCGCACCGGTCGAAGGCGGATGGGACGTCGCGATCACGCTCCTCTCCGGCCGACGCAAGGAAGTGCGAATTCCCACGGGCGAGTATCTTCCGGTCGGCATCGTCGGGCGCAACGGGACGAAACGGTATCACTGCACGGTCGTCGATCGCTCCGCATCGGGCCTGGGACTGCGCTTCGCCAAGTATGTCGCGCCCGGCACGCGGATCTACGTCGAGATTGAAGCCACCATGGTGCTGGGCGAGATTCGCCACTGCAGCCCGACAGACGACGGCCACTTTCTGGCCGGCGCGGCGGTGGTGGATTGCGTCCCGGATGCGCGCGAGATCAACGCGTTCTCCGAGATTGTCCACAAGCTGCGCTGGAAGATTTCGTCGGGCCTGCGCGGACCCGCGGTTCGATAATTGGTACCGCAGGTACGTCGGTACCCCTGACTATAGGTCTTTTCCGGGACTCTGTTCACTTGTAAACTACCTCCTGAATTGTTCGGGAAGGCACATTCCCGCCAAAAATAAGGAGGACTCTGTTCGATGCAGAAGGTTCATTTCCCGCGGCTGCCGCTCATGGCGCTGCTCGCATCCGTTTCTGTTTTCCCAGCCCTCTCCCACGCAGATACCCTGGTTTCGACAATCAACGGCTTCTACGATGTGGATGGCTATGACACCCCGAGCCTGCACGTGAGCAACACGACCGGCTTCGACTTTACCAATGTGACCCTGACGCTCACCGGCTATCAGGGACTGAACAATGGAGTGAGCCAAAGTGTCCAGATGGCCAATATTGGCGCGGGGACGACGGCAATCTGGACGTGGGGAAGCATTCCCGGCGCACCCGGGGGCGGCGCGGGCAATCTGTTCGCGTATGACTATGACGATGAGTATTCAGGCACCTTCTCACCTGTGACAGGAGAAGGCCTCTCGCCTTCCGGCCTTATCGCTGCTCCTCAATGCGCGCCCCAGGCGAACCTTTACGGCTGGAATTATTGTGCCCAGCCTGGTAACTTCTATGTGACCATCACGGCGGACTGGAATGGACAGCAGATTTATTCCCAGTTCAGCCCTGATCCGAACCTGCCAGGCGCGGGCAATGCGGCCGGAACGTTTGTCGCATGGGAAGGACTGGATCAGAACGGATGGTCGGAGACGGACTACGATTCGCACAGCGCGGGCGGACCGAACGGAGTTCTCGCGAACATCTATGTGGGAACGCCTCCTCCGGTCGGAACTCCGGAACCTGGCAGCGTGGCGCTTCTCAGCGGCGGCGTGCTGTTGATCGGCGTTGCCCTGCTTCGGAAGCGGCAGATCGCTTAGCGCGATCCGCAACAAATTCTGCGTTCACAAATAGGGCGCGCCACTCCCCGGAGGGCGCGCTTTTTTCTTTGCGCATCGATGGAATATGCTGAAGGGGAACTACAGAAGATGGCGGGGACGACGGGGCTCGAACCCGCGACCTCCGACGTGACAGGCCGGCGTTCTAACCAACTGAACTACGTCCCCGCGCGTGTCGGATCTGTTCCATCGTAGCATGCTCGTTTCGCTCGCTTAATTCTTCCCGAGCGCCGTCACCAGGTCGTAGATAAACGCCACGCCATCATCGAAAGACTGAGTGAGAATCCGCTCGTCTCTGCCATGCGCGCGGTCGTCATCTTCATCACGGAAAATGCCGCTCACGCCGTAGGCCGGAATGCCGGCGCGAATGAGATAGATCCCGTCGGTCGCTCCCAGACTCATCTTCGGAATCGCCGGCAGACCCGGCCAGTGCTTCTCCGTCACCGCCGACACCGCGCTCATCACCTTCGGATCGATCGGCGTGTAAGGAACCGTCGTCACACCCTTCACCGGCGTCACTTTGATCTGCGGATCCGCCAGCAGCTCGGTGAGCTTCTTCTCCACCTCAGGCGCGTTGTCCACCGGCAGAATCCGGCAATTGATCGTCGCGGTCACCAGCTGCGGCAGCGCATTCTCGGCATGCCCGCCGGAGATCAGCGTCGGAGTGCACGTGGTGCGCAGCAGCGCGTTGTTCTGCGGCAGCTCCGAAAACCGCGCCACCGCGGCCGCATCTTTCGGATTCGCCGCAATCGCTTTCATGTCCGCGCCCTGCTGGCCGCCGTAATACGGCGCCGAACGCTCAAGCTGCTGCTTCGTCACATCGAACAGCTGCACGGGAAAATCGTACTTCACAAACCGCGTCAACCCGGCCGCCAGCCGGTAGATGGCGTTGTCCTTCGTGGGCCGCGAGCTGTGGCCGCCAGGATTGGTCACTTCGAGCTTGTAGCTCTCGTACATTTTTTCGGCCGCCTGCATCGCGAAGTAGAGACGCTTGCCATTCCTGATATCGCCGCCGCCCGCATCGAAATTGATCGCAAACGCGGAATCGATCAGGTCGCGATGCTCCTTCACCAGATACTGAACACCGTTCGCAGGCCCGGTTTCCTCATCCGACGTGAGCGCGAGAATCAGATCGCGCGCAGGACGAAAGCCCTCCCGCTTCAGCCGCAGAAACGCCTCGACCACCAGCGCGTCGTCGCCCTTCATATCCGTCACGCCGCGGCCGTAGAAAAAACCATCCTTCTCGATCAGCGTGAAAGGATCCATCGACCAGTCGCTGCGCGCCGCTTCCACAACATCCAGATGTCCGATGAACAGCACCGGCTTGCCGCCTGTTCCCGTGCCGCGCAGCCGCACCACCAGATCGCCTTTGCGCGGCATCGGCGTCACAACCTGCACGTCTTCGGCGGGGAAACCCGCGTCGCGGAATCGCGCGGCCATCGCTTCGGCGGCCTTCGTGTTATCGCCAACGGAATTGGTGGTGTTGATTTCGATGAGCTGCTTCAGAATCTCGCGGGCTTCCGGAACGGGGGAAGACGCCGCAGGCGCCGGTGCAGCGGCGGGCGGGGGGGCGGGCGCGGGCGCCGGCTGCGGTTTAGCCCTTCCGAGATTCTTCGACAGATAATCCAGCACCGTCGTGTAATCGGTATCGGAAATCGTGAGCCCCTTCTCCGTCATGGCGGAAATGGTCTGGTCCCAGTCCACCTGGCTCCTCCGCTCGCTCGCCCACATCTCCGCGCCATGGCAGCCGGTGCAGATCCGAAGCGTAACGTCCTTGCCTGGCGCGTCAGGCAGATCCTGAGCGAAGACAGGCGCGGCGAGCAGCAAAGCTACAGAGAATGAGAGGAAAGTTCTCGGCATGACCCACCTTCGTTATACCGCGTTTGGCTGCCGGAAAAAGGAAAAGCGGGCGCGCTCAGGGGTGAGGGGTTAGAGCGTGCCCGCCGTTGTAACGGGGATGCCAGATAGGCGCTGGCATTTCAGATTACGTTACCTGGAAAAACCAGAAATCTGTTAGATTTCGAACATCCCCTCGAACAGGATGCTGCTCAGGTAGCGTTCGCCGGAATCCGGAAGCACCGCGACAATCGTCTTCCCCCGGAATTCCTCCTGCTTCGAGATCCGGACCGCGGCCGCCACCGCGGCCCCGCACGAGATCCCGGCCAGGATGCCTTCCTCCCGCGCCAGACGGCGCGCCATCTCGATCGAGTCCTCGTTCGTCACCTGTTCCATCCGGTCGATCACCGAGAGGTCCACGTTACCGGGAATGAAACCGGCGCCGATCCCCTGGATCTTGTGAGGCCCGGGCTTCAGCGGCTCGCCGTTCATCGTTTGGGTGATCACCGCGCTGCCCACAGGCTCCACGCCGATCGTGATGATACGCTTCCCCATTTTCTGCTTGATGTAGCGCGAAGTGCCGGTGATCGTGCCGCCGGTGCCCACACCGGCGACGAAAACGTCGATCTTGCCCTCGGTGTCGTTCCAGATCTCCGGGCCGGTTGTGTCGAAGTGGATCTGCGGATTCGCCGGGTTATCGAACTGCCCCGGCATGAAGTAGCGGTCCGGGTCGGACCCCATGATTTCGTGCGCCTTATCGATCGCGCCCGCCATGCCCCTTGACCCTTCCGTCAGCTCGAGCCTGGCGCCGAACACCGTCAACACCTTGCGGCGCTCGATCGACATGGTTTCCGGCATCGTGAGGGTGATCGGATATCCGCGCGCCGCCGCCACAAAAGCCAGCGCAATGCCGGTGTTGCCGCTGGTCGGCTCGATAATCTCCTTGCCAGGCTTCAGCACGCCGCGTTTTTCAGCGTCCCAGATCATGGCGGCGCCGATGCGGTCTTTCACCGAGTAGGCCGGATTCCGCCCTTCCACCTTGGCAAGCAGCGTGACGGGCGCCCCATCGGTCACGCGGGTCAGCCGAACCAGTGGGGTGCGGCCGATACTGAACGAATTGTCCTGATAAAACATCAGATCTCCCAGTTGGGTACGAAACGGTTATGTTTCTCGGTCCAGTCGCGGACCAGTTGCGCGAACGTAGCGCTGTCGAGCACGGCGTCGACGGCCTTATCCGTGCGCTCCCAGAGTTCGCCGAGCGGCGAATCCCCCTGCCGCCGCATGCGGGAACGCTCTTCCTGGCGGCCTTCCACGAAGCGGAGGACGTCGCCCACGCTGATCGTGTCCGGACGGCGCGCCAGCAGATAACCGCCCTCGGCGCCGCGGCGCGATTCCACAAAACCGCCCTGCTTCAGGCTGGCGAGAATCAGTTCCAGAAACTTCTGCGGGATTTGCTGGCGGCGGGCAATATCGGCGATTCGGACCGGTTCACGGCCCGGCTGCGAAGCCAGATCGAAAATCGCGTGCAGCGCGTACTCGCCTTTAACGGAAATATTCATCTTGTTGCTGCCTGGCCGAATCGCCGGAATTCCCCCGGCGCAACCAGGGATGCGATCTAGAGAATACTACTAGAGATTAGAGGATTGAGAGAACGAGCGTCAACAGGGGGAAACAGGAAGGACGAACGGGAGGGAGGATCGGGCTGACTGCCCCGGCTTTTCCGGCGCAGTCAGCCCGGAAAAACTACATCTTGGAGGTGGACTTGGTCTTCGGAGCCTTGGTCGCCTTGGCCTTGGTGGTCTTTTCCTTCTTGGCCGGCTTGTCCTGCGCGAAGCTGGCGGTGCTGAGGCCGAGAACGAGGCCGAGGCCGAGAGCGATGGTCATCAGTTTCTTCATGTTTTTTGTCTCCTTGAATTCTCGAGGGATTAGATATCCGTCTTTCGGAATCATAGCGAAAAGCAGATGAACCATCCCTTAACCTGCCATTAAATAAGATTCATCTGGCCTGAATTGTTGGTTTCCCCTGATCTTTCAGCAAGTTACAACTTCATCAATTGGGCGATCCGGCACGTGCGTCGGTCTGCGCCCGGCGGAAATCAGTGGGAAGGGTCACGCGCGACCAAAAGACCTTGCAGGAACCGACAGTCGCCTTCTTCGAATAGAG
The DNA here is from genome assembly GCA_964590625.1 of uncultured Solibacteraceae bacterium. Taxonomy (GTDB): domain Bacteria; phylum Acidobacteriota; class Terriglobia; order Bryobacterales; family Bryobacteraceae; genus BOG-234. The sequence goes on along the minus strand of CAZPZE010000120.1, from coordinate 8,311 downwards.
GGATGCGAGATCCAGCCGGTCGATCTCGTCGTCGTCGCACATCTCGACCGTATCGAACCGGCCGGCTTTGATCATGAGATCGAGTTTGGGACGGGACACGAGATGCAGCCGCATGGCCTCGGCCCCCTCGAAATTGAGCTTATGGGAATCCTCGAGCTCCATCCCGGAGGGCGGCTGGCGGCGCAGCTGGAAGTACACGACTTCGTCCGCCAGGAGAGAGGCTTCCGGCGGCGTCACGGACTGGACTTTCGCGGCGGTTTTCTCGACATCGCCCCACATCATGTCGTCGCGTTCTCCGAAAACCGTGGAGGCCAGCCCCCAGCACAGGATGAAGCAGAGGATGCCCGCCCAGACGGCCGCCCGGGGCTTCCCGGCGAGGCGGACGGAGACTTCATAGAGCCCGCGCGAGGCGAGGATCGCGAGATACGGAACGGTGAAGAGGTAATAGCGGGTGAAGGTAGGCCGAGCCACCAGCAGCCACGCGCCGATGCAGACCGCCAGCGCCGCGCAGAGGTAGAGCTCCGCCTTGAGAGGCCGCGGCGTGTTGCTGCGCCGCAGATAGAGGACAGCCGCCGCGGCCAGCAGCACCATCAGGACGCCCTGGCTCGAATCGCCCCAACTCAGTACCTCGCCGATGTTGTGCATCGTGGCGCCTTCCCACTCGACCTTGCGATAGAGAAGCTGGTATTGCAGGAATCCGAAGATCACGTTGTGCGGCGATTCCATCAGCAGCCGCAGCAGCGGGATGAACGGAATCGCGAACCCCGCGATAAAGACCGCGGCTTTGGCGATGCGGCTTCCCGCGCGATTCACGATCAGCATCCAGACAAGCAGAACGGGACCTGTGGGAGCCGTGAGCAGCGATGACGCCGCCGCGATCCCCGCGCCGACGCCCGCGGCGAACGGCCGCAGAATGGATGGGCGATCCACGGCGCTCATCGTGACGAAGAGAGCCGCAACGCCGGCGATGAGGCTGAGGCCGTATGCCTGAAGCGAATGGAAATCCATGATTGCGGTGTTGAATCCGAAGAACACCGCGGCGGCAATCGCGCAGGCGGCGCGCCAGGCGCGCGGCGCTTCGGTGCGGCGGAAAACCCAGGCTGTGACCATCGCCACCGCAACCACTGTCAGCACCGACGCAACGGTATGCGGCACCCGCCAGCTCTCTCCAAACACGCGCAGCAGAATCGAATTCCAGTAAGCGTTGAGCGGCGTCTGCGGAAAGACGAAATCGATGTAAGGCTTTTTGCCGTGCGCGATGAGCCAGGCGGCCACCAGATGATAGCCTTCATCCCACGCGAAGGCGAATGTGCGCGCGTAGATCACCATGACCGCCGCCACGCACGCGACGGCGCCGGCGGTGATCCATTCCGGCGCGCGGCTGGTGCTGGTTTCTTCGCCCGGAGACATGGATCAGGCGGCCGGCGGCGCTTCGACGATCTGGCCGTCGCGCATATGGACAGTGCGGTCGCCGAAATCGGCGGCTTCCGCGTTGTGGGTGATCATGAGGATCGTCTGGCCGAGGCGGCTGTTCAGGTCGCGCAGAAGCTTCAGAACGGCGAGCGAATTGGCGGAATCGAGGTTGCCGGTGGGCTCATCGGCCAGCAGGATCGAGGGTTTCGTGGCAAGGGCGCGCGCGATCGCAACGCGCTGCTGCTCGCCGCCGGACATCTCGGCGGGGCGATGGTCGAGGCGTCCTGCGATGCCGAGCAGTTCGAGAACGTCGTGCAGATGCTGCTCGAAATGATCCATCGGCTGGCCCGCGATATAAAGCGCGGTGCGGATGTTGTCGCGCGCCGAGAGATTCGGCAGCAGGTTGAACTTCTGGAAAACGAATGCCACATGCTTGCGGCGCAACTCCGTACGCCTGGCGTCGCTGACATTCCCGACGTTGACGCCGCCGACCACAACGTCGCCGGAGGTGGGCGGGGTCAGCCCGCCGACGATGTGGAACAGCGTCGATTTCCCCGAACCGGACGGGCCTACGACCGAGAGAAATTCGCCGGGCGGGACATCGAGATTCACACCGCGCAACGCTTCGACCGAGACCTTGCCCGTCTGATACACCTTGCGCAGATTGCGGACGTGAATAATGGCGCCGTTGTTATTCATATGCAAGCGCCTCGATGGGATCCTGACGGACCGCGATCATGCCCGGGTAAAGAGCGCCCAGTATTGCCGAGCCGAGCGCAATAAGGAGAACGCGCGGCCACCAGAGTGGAACAATCGCCTGCGGCAGCGAAGCAGGAACGAAATGGCTGAGCGCGGCTTTGGACGCGAAACTGAGCGCGATGCCCGCAAGCGTGCCGCCCACGCCCATGAAACCGGCCTCCCACAAAATCAGACTCATCACGAAAGCCCTGGTCGCGCCCAGCGATTTGAGAATGCCGATCTCGCGCGTGCGCTGCAGGACGGCCATGTACATCGACAGCGAAACGACGAACAGGCCGGTGAAAATGCCGATCCCGATGATCACGTTCACGAAAACCCCGACCGCCGGAATCTGATCGACCGACGTGAGATCGATCCATTCTTTCACTGAATAGATCGAATACTCCGGGAACTGTTGTTTCAGGGCATCGATGACCGATTCCGTGTTCGCCGGATTGTCCAGTTTCAGATAAATCTGGCTGATCTTGCCCTCGGTGCCGGTGTACTTCTGCAGATCCGGCAGAGAGGCGAACACATGGCCGAGCTTACCGGTTTCCACGATACCGGTGACGCGCCACTTTCTGTTCAGAAGCATCAGACTGCTGCCAGCGTGCAGGTGCGGACGCTGCTCGGCGGCGAAGCTGGTATCGACAAGAAGGTCTGCCGGCTGCCGGAATGCGTGCGCGTCGTCGCCCTCGATGAACGTGAAGCCGCCGCTCATGTGTTTGAACGCGGGATAGTCGATTCCGATAATGGTGTCCCACAATTTGCCGGCCAGCGCCTGCGCGACGCCGCTGGCCTCGGCAACATGCGGGAATTGGGCCAGTTTCGCCACAGCGCCTTCGGGAATGGGAGACGTGGTGCTGCTCCCGAACGAGCCGGGGCCCCGGAAAATGATGTCGGCGCCCACGCCGCGCGTGCGCTCCTTCGACTCGTCCATGAAGCCCTGGCTGACGCCGACGAGCGTGAGAATCAGCATCACGGGAACACCGATCAGCAGGATACTCAGCAGCGTCCGCAGCGGGCGGAAGCGGATGTTTTCCCAAACGAGGCGGAGAATCACTCGATCACCCTGAGCTTCGCGCCTTCCGGCTGCGGCAGCTCGAATTTGTCCGGCGCGATCTCTGTGTTCATATTCATTTTCAGGACCTCGATCACGACTCCGTATTCGTCCATTCTGCGATTGATGTCGATGTGCGAGGGAAACGGCACGCCGTTGAAGGTCTTCCACTGGGAATAGCTGGTGTCGCTGACAATGGCGCCTTTCGCATCGTAAACCTTCTGGCGGACGATGGTGAGATCCTGGCGGTCGAACCAGACCTCGCGCCCGGCGAGGGGCGGTCCATTGGCCGCGCGGTCGTTGAATTCGAGGCGATAGAGCGCGTCATCCTCATCAGTATCATCCTTCAGCATGACGTATTCCGTTTTCTGATCCCAGGGGTGGATCAGCATGGAGGAGAGGAAGGCCTGGGGACGAAGGTTCTCGATTTTGTTGGTGGAGTGAGCGGGGGCGGAGTTCAGGCCGGTGATGAACTCCTTGTTTTCACGGTTCAGCCGGAAGCTGGCGCCGTTCGAGACCATATCGAAGGCCAGCCCGACGACGGGGAGGCTGGCGCGGACACGGATTTCATCCGGCTTGCTGAACAGGATGTAGCCCCTGAGTGAGGGGTAGTCGACAATGTGCGCCTGATAGACGCTGCCGGAGGATGCCGAAAGACTCACGTTGGCGGTGAAGGAATGGACGCCGTCGTAGGTGCGGGAGATGATGGCATTGAGATCGTCGAGGCTGGCCGATTTCAGGGCCGGAGCGGACGCGTTGACGGCTTTGTGGCGCCGGAAGACGGTGCGCTGGGTCGCCGCGCAGGCGTTCAGCAGAAATGCGAGCAGGAGTGCAGCGGCTACCGGTTGCAGCCGGCGCAATGGACTCATTCCGTTTTATTGTAAGATGCGGGGAATGTTTGGTCTGTAAAAGTGTGCGGATGTTATGATGGGGTAGTTCGTCCTTCCGTGTGGGCCTGTGGCGCAGTTGGGAGCGCGCTTCCATGGCATGGAAGAGGTCAAGGGTTCGAATCCCTTCAGGTCCACCAAATCAGTCAAATTCACATCGGCTCAATAGCTTTCGCGACGATCGCTCCGTAGCCGCCCCAGACCAGGAAATCGACGGGGAGAAATCCGCCTTCGCGCAGTTCCTGCTCCAGTTGCCTTCGGGAGAAATGCATTTTCGGGCGGCCGGCGAACGTGTCACCCACCTCGAAAACCGGACGCCGGAATGTACAGATTCTGATGGCGTTCGCGATTCGGACGGTCCATTTCATCACCCGCCCAGCGGCGGGGCGGATTGCCGTTGAGACGAGAGCCGGGGCTCCGGGCTTCAACTGTGCGCGGAGGTCTTTGAGGAACTGGATGCGCCGGGCGCGAGGAGAAATGTAGCCGTATCCGTTCCAACCGACGATGAGGGCGTCAAAGGGAGATCCCGGCATTTTCGGCGCAACCGAGGGAGGAGCCCACGTCAGCGTCGCCTGCAGGCCCCGCTGCCGGATTTCGACCTGACCCGATTCCACCATGCCACGGCTGCAATCGAATCCCGTCGCCTGAAATCCAGCCTTCTCCAGGGCGATCAGTTCACGCCCGCCACCGGCCGCGGGAACGAGGACATGGCTGCCCGGCCTGAAGTATTTCTCGACGACGAGGTCTTCCCAGAAGTGAAAGCCTCGATCCAGATGCCGGGTGTTCGAGTACCCCGAACCATCCCCGTAGCTCTTCTCCGAAATAATGTCGTACGCGGAGGCCGGGAGAATGCCCATCCAGAAGCCTTCGAAGACAGCTTGTGAGCCGCCGAGGATACCCCGAGCCAGGCGATTGCTCCAGAGGTATAGGGAGGCGAGAATGGAGGCCAGCATCAGAGGTGTGATTGACCTATCGAGATTAGCAGACTAGAAACCGAGCCTCCGCGATCCGCGATCCACGATCCAGCGGCACGCTCATCCTCCGGCCCCACAGACTCAGACCCGTCCGGTTTTTGCTCGGCCCAGAGTGATAAAACGCACGAATCGACGAGTAACTCCTTTGCCTAGAATATTAAAACCGTTGGGAACTCACCTGAAGCACTTGGAAGAACGGCAATCTATGGTAGAATTCTTGTTTAGTAAAGTTAGTTAACAGACTTCGGAGCTGCTCCATGGACAACCTTAAAGCTCAGTGTGACCCTTCGCGAAATAAGAAAGCGGGGGAACGGAAGCCTTTCGTAACGCCTTCACTCAAGCGGTTCGAGACACCTCGGCTAATCCCGATGGGGCGCATCGATTCAGTCGTTCTGGGCAGCTACAGCACCGGCGGAGACCTCGGAAGCAAGGCTGCCTCCTAGGTTTTTGTAATCATGATCGGCGCATTTGGCGTCGACAACATCTGGGGAGCGGTCGATTTTTCGTCGGTTCCGGACCTCAACTGGCTTAGGGAAACCCAACAAGTTGTTCGATCTAAATCTGCTCTGGCAGTTTCGGCTGTAATCGGTTGTATTCCTGGCAGAGGCCGTTATCGATCCCACCTCATCTGCTGTGAGCAATCTGCTCATCTGGCGATTTGTGCCGATGCACAGCTTCACAACCGGTCCGAATTGAATGCCAGACTGGGTCTCGGCAAAGAGGCCGACTTCTGGACTGATGCTCGAGTTCTACTCGCCGCTTTCGAGAAGTGGGGAATAGAATGTGCTCGCTACCTTGTCGGCGAGTTTGCATTCGCAATATGGGACGATGTTGCGCGCCGGCTGTTCTGTTTCCGAGACCACCTTGGAACTCGGCCATTTTTTTATTGGCAACGCGGAACGAAGTTTCTCTTCGCAAGCGATGTCAGAATACTGCTGAGTCTCCCGGGTGTTCCCCGCCGTCTGAACGAACGCAAACTTGCCGGCATGGTTGTCTTTGACGGACACCATTACTATCCCGAAGAAACTTTCCATCGCGAAATACTCTCCCTCCCCTCCCGGAGTGTGATGACGGTCGATGCTGGAGGAGCCCGAAAGCAAACCTATTGGGAACCCGAAATTCTACCCGAGATCGTTCCTTCGAAACCGGACGAAGCGTTTGAGGCTCTTCGCGAAATTCTGTTTCAGGCGGTGGAATGCCGACTCCCTGGTGACTCGCAGGCATGCTGCGAGCTGAGCGGCGGGCTGGATTCCTCCGGTATTGCAGCGATCGCAGGGAAGTGCCTTGAAAGGAAAGGCCGCACGCTTCTTGCCGTTGCTGGAGCTCTTCCCGCCGATTTCGATCCTGCGAATAGATATCAGCAGGACGAACGAGAATTCATCGAAGAGTTCCGTTCATGGCCCAACGTCCGAATTGAGTATGTGATGGCGCCGGGGCGCGGTCCTTTCGACGGGATTGATGACCCCTCCCGCTTCTTTGCGACTCCGGTACGCACCACGCGGTTCTTCCTTCAGGAGGCACTCCATGACACTGCGGTTGAGCACAACGCGCACTCGGTCCTGCGTGGTCTCTCCGGCGAAATGGGGCCAACTTGCTGGGGCGTTCGTTACTACCTGGAACTAGCGGCCGAGTTCAGATGGGGCATGTTGTCCAGGGAACTCCAAATGCAGAAAGCGGTTCGTGGTACAAAACCCTTCCGATTTTTGATTGGCCATGCAATAAACCTCCTCCGTCCATTTCCCTGGAAGCGTACAGAACAGGTGCTGCTGACAAGCTCCTTCCAGACTTTTGGGAAGGCCTGGCGTCGCGGTCACTGCTTCACACTGAATCAACAGGAGCACCAGCTCTATTTGATTCGAAATCTGCTTCGTATGCATGCCGCATGGTGGGCGAGATCAATCGAATATCCGATTCGGATCACCCAGCCGTGGCTGGACAAGCGCGTATTGGAGTTCTGTCTGTCCGCTCCTCCCTGGCTGAAAGTAAGAAACGGATACCAGCGCAACCTCATACGTGCCTCTCTCGATGGTGTCTTACCACAAAAAATTCAGTGGCGAACGAGTAAGGCACCCTTCTCTCCCAATTACGCATATCGCTTTAACATGCAGCTACACAAGGCAAAGGAATTCGTTCATTCGATTGGCCCCAAAGATCCCGTTCGAGCGGTAATCGACGTTGATCGGCTTGCATCCCTTCTCCGGCCCGCCGATCCTCAAAGAGACACGCCGGTCGAGAGAGAGATGATCCCGTCAACTCTTTATGTGCTCTGCTTCCTGAGACAGTTCCCGGAATTCCGCCCCTGAATCCACCAGCAAAATGGGAGAATAGCAGTGAGTTGAAGACCATTAGTCGCAAGCTGCGCACTGCGCGTTCGCTCGGAATCGGAGGCCTGACCACCGTCGGCGAGGCAATCATGCTGCTCTCGTTCGTCCGGATTGGATTCCGGGTCCTGGGAGTGCCCCGCACTCAGCGGATGCTCGGATTTTGGGCGACTCACTATGCAATCCCAGTCTCCGACGCGGATCAAGAGGCCGACTTGCGGCTCGCCCGTTGTGCTGTCCGGTTGGCGCGGCGGACTATAGAAGGCACCTGCTTGTCCAGATCGCTTGTCCTCTGCACTTTGTTGCGAAGACATGGAATAGTCGCTGATCTCAAAGTGGGCTTTCGTCGGCGCGAGGGCCGAATCGAGGGGCATGCCTGGGTTGAACTGGACGGTCGCCCCGTGAATGAGAGTCCAGAAGCGGTCCTGACCTACCATGCCTCACCGGCGGAGTTCTCTCTCGATGACCGCAAACAAAAAAGGCTGGCGCTTTGAGAAGCGCCAGCCCTTGCGGGAAATCCGACGGATTTACGAGCGGCGGAACCGCTTGATGCCCACCAGAGCGATACCTGCTGCCAGCAAAGCAATTGTCCCAGGCTCCGGAACAGGGCTCGTATAGTCAACAGTAACTCCGGAAAGCAGAGCGCGACTGGCGCCATTGGCTGCCATCGGATCCGTTACGGTGACGCTGACAAGATACGAATTCAGGAAAGCGCTGCCGAACTGAAAATTCTGATCGTCCAGAGAGACCGTTCCACTCGTATTCGAATAATTCCCAGCAGTGGAACTCGCGCTGTATGTGCCGGAATAAAGCGAGGCGCCCCCATTGTTGTTCGTAGTGACAGTGAAATTCTGCCCCAGTTGCGGGGTACCACCCAGAACGATTGAAGCCGACATATTGGAACTCGCCACGAGATTC
>CAZPZE010000119.1:0-7541 GCA_964590625.1 uncultured Solibacteraceae bacterium | reverse complement strand
ATTGCCGCCCAGTCGATCGGCGAACCTGGCACGCAGCTCACGATGCGTACGTTCCACATCGGCGGTACGGCGTCGCGAATCTCCGAACAGTCCAAGCAGGACGCGAAGTCGGACGGTTTCGCGAAGTATATCAACGTCCAGTGGGTGCATAACGAGAAGGGCGAAATTATCTCGATGAATCGCAGCGGTATCCTGGCGATCGTCGACGATAAGGGCCGCGAAAAAGAACGCTATCCGGTGGTGTACGGCGCCCGCATCACGGTGGCCGATGGCGATCCGGTGAAGCAGAATATGGATCTGCTCGAATGGGACCCGTATACGTTCTCGATCCTGACCGAAGTTTCCGGTACGGTTCACTTCAAGGATCTGCAGGAGGGCATCACGCTCGCCGAGCAGGTGGACGAAGTGACCGGCATGTCGCAGCTCGTCGTGACCGATTCGCCCGACGAAAAGCGGCAGCCGATGGTGCAGGTGAAGGGGCCGGATGGGCAGCGCAAGTATCTGATGCCGACCCATGCGCACCTCATGGTTCGCGATGGCGACGAAGTCCACGCCGGCGACGTGCTGGCGAAGATCCCGCGCGAAACCACCAAGACCAAGGACATCACGGGCGGTCTGCCGCGCGTGGTGGAACTGTTCGAAGCCCGCAAGCCGCGTGAATCCGCGATCATGGCGGAGATCAACGGCGTGGTGAAGTACGGCGAACTGGCGAAAGGTATGCGCAAGATCTACATCGTCGGTGACGATGGCAGCGAACGCGAATACTCCCTGCCGCGCGGCGTGCATATCAATGTGCAGGAAGGCGAGCGCGTGGTGGCCGGCGATCCGCTGATGGATGGCCCGCGCAACCCGCATGACATTCTGGATGTTCGCGGCGAGAAGGAACTGCAGAAGTATCTCGTCAATGAAATTCAGGAAGTCTACCGCCTGCAGGGCGTGAACATCAACGACAAGCATCTCGAAGTCATCTCGCGTCAGATGATGCGCTGGGTGCGGGTGGAGGATATCGGCGATACCGAATTCCTGCCTGAGGAAGTGGTGGATAAGTTCAAGTTCCGCCTCGAGAATCAGCGCGTGGAAGAAGCAGGCGGCGTGCCGGCGCAGGGCAAGGCGGTACTGCTCGGCATCACGAAGGCTTCGCTTTCGACCGATTCATTCATCTCCGCGGCGTCCTTCCAGGAAACGACCAGGGTTCTCACCGAAGCCGCCATCAACGGCAAGGTGGATTACCTGCGCGGCCTGAAGGAGAACGTGATCATGGGACGTCTGGTCCCCGCCGGTACGGGAATGCAGTTCTACCGTCAGGTGAAGATCGCGGGCGAGGATATCGTCGAGGAGCCCGTGCCCGAGCCAACGCTCGACGCACTGGCCGGCTACGAAGACGAAGCCCGGCTGACGTACACCGGCGGCCTCAACGAGACCGGACCGGAAGAAAACCTGGCCGAATAAGCCGGATCATAGTTGAAATAAAAAAGCCGGGCCGCCCGATGGGTTGCCCGGCTTTTCCCGTTACGCAGCGTTAAACCGGTCGTCCGCTTCAGGGACGGGGCCGCGCGATTCCGTGTGAATTTGTTATCGTAAGACCATGGGGCATACTCTCGTCCTCGACGTATCTGACGAAGCTTACGAGGAGTTGTTGCGCATTTCCGGCAAAGCCACACAGTCTCCGGAGGCTGCGGCTTCAAAGATCCTGAACGAATTACTTCCGGACCCCCTGCTGCGGCTCTGCGGAACCATCGACTCACCCGTCACGGACGTTGCCGCACGTCACGACGAATATATCGGCGAGAGCATTCGGTCCGGTTACCTTCGGTAAGCGTCCGGGTCTGTTTTTGTCGATACATCCGGTTGGGCGAGCTTTTTAGTCCGGCACGAATCGTGGCATGAATTGAGCGGTATCCTGATTCGGAGCGCCAGTCTCACCGGCCGTCCGCTGATCACAACGAATTACGTTCTGGCAGAGTTGTCGGCCCTGTTCGTCAGCCCACTCCGCCTGAGTCATTCACGAAGGCTTGAGTATCTCGACACCATCCGCAGTGCCCGTTGGATCAGGACCATTCATATTGATGTCCATATGGATGCCCGAAGTTGGGATTTTATGGCCCGGCATCGAGATAAGGACTTCAGTCTGGTCGACGGCTCCAGTTTCCTCGTTATGAAGGAACTCGGAATATCAGCGGCAATCACAACCGACCGTCACTTTGAACAGGCTGGCTTCACGCGTCTGCTGCGGAAGGAGTAACCAGACGGATCTCTCAAGCTCGCGCGGCCGCGTTCCTTATGATCGCCGCCGCGGTCTCCGGCGTAATATCTCGCTGCGGCGTCGCGAGCATCTCGTAGCCGACCATGAATTTTCGGACCGTCGCGGAACGCAGCAGCGGCGGATAGTAGTGGGCATGGAGATGCGATCCCTGGTGGAACCCCATCGTGTACGGGAACGGGACCGAGAAAATCGCGTCGTAACTCGCGGCGACGTTGCGCAGCATCGATGCCAGATCGCCGCGCTCACTTTCCGTCAAATCGCTGATCGACGAAACGTGCCGCTTCGGCAGAAGCAGCGTTTCAAACGGCCACACAGCCCAGAACGGAACCAGCGTCACGAACGATTCGTTCTCCAGAACGATCCGTTCCGCCGCGCGCTGCTCCGCTGCCAGATATGAACAGAGAAGGCAGCAACCGTGCGCCTCGCTCCACGCATCAAAAGACGCCTGCTCCGTCACGATCTCATTCGGAATCGATTCGCTCGCCCAGATTTGCGAATGCGGATGCGGGTTGCTGCACCCCATCATCTCGCCGCGATTCTCGAAAATCTGAACGTAGCGAATAAACGGCAAGCGCAGGAGCTCGTCGTACTGTCCGATCCAGGTATCCACCACGGCGCGCACCTGATCCACGTCCATCGTGCCCATCGTCAGACTGTGATCGGGCGAGAAGCAGACGACACGGCACACTCCGCGCTCCGGCTCCGCGCGCAGCAGGCCATTGCTCTCCGGCGCTAAGTCTATCGGGGCGCTCTGCAGGGCAGGGAAATCGTTATCGAAAACAAACGTAGAGATGTAGGCCGGGTTCCGCATCCCGCCTGCGCGCGAATTTCCCGGGCAGAGGTAGCAATTCGGATCGTACGAAAGCCTGGTCGCGGTGCTTACCGATTCCGATTGTCCCTGCCAGGGCCGCTGTGTTCTGTGGGGCGAAACGAGCACCCATTCGCGCCGCAGAGGATTGTACCGCCGGTGGGCAGTCTGCTGGAGGTCCATCATTCCCGATTTTCGTGCAGTCCCGCGGCAGCTCCCGTCACGTAGATTTCCGGCACCACCCCCGTCGCTTTCGAGTATCCGACCGACACCGAACGGATGAACGCTTCGACAGCCGGCGTTTCCACCAGATTAATCGTGCATCCGCCAAATCCGCCGCCTGTCATCCGGGTGCCGCGAATCCCTCGCGCCGATATCGCCAAATCCACAAGCAGATCCAACTCCGCACAACTCACCTCAAAGTCATCGCGCAGGCTCTGGTGCGACTCCGCCATCAAACGTCCCAGAGTTTCGATATCGCCCGCAAGCATCGCTTCGCCCGCGCGCTCAACGCGTAGATTTTCCGCGATCACATGACGGCATCGACGGTACACGCGCTCAGGCATCGCGTCTCTGGCGCGGTCGAGATCCGGAACTGTCGCATCACGCAGCGCGCGGGCAGGAATCCCGCTCGCATTGAGCGCCCGGACACCAGCTTCGCAATCCTCGCGCCTGCTGTTGTATTCGCCGCCAGCCAGCGCATGCCGCACCATCGAATTGCAGATGACGAGCTGAACGCCCGGCGGCAGCGGAAACAGCCGGTATTCGAGCGAACGGCAATCGAGCATAATCGCATGGCCCGCCACACCGTGGCACGAAATAAACTGATCCATGATTCCGCAGCGCATTCCGACGAAGCTGTTTTCCGCCCGCTGGCAGAGCAACGCGAGTTCCCGGCTATCCAGCGTGATCCCGGACACTGCGCAGAGCGCCGCGGCCGTAGCCACTTCCAGCGCCGCGGACGAACTCAGACCCGCGCCGATCGGAACGCTGCTTCGGATGGAAAGATCCGCGCCGCTCACCTGATAGCCGGCACGCTGAAGCTCGACCGCGACGCCGCGCGGATAATCACTCCAGTTCCCGATGGCCCGAGGTTCCGGATCATCGAGATCAAAATCGCCCACATCCGCAAAAGCCTCCGATCGGATGCGCAGCCGCCTGTCGCTGCGAGGCGTGACGCTTGCGACAGCCGATCGCTCAATCGCGGCCGGCATGACAAAGCCCTCATTGAAATCGGTAAACTCGCCAATCAGATTCACTCTGCCGGGCGCTTCGAACACGCGTTGAGCGCCCCGCTCCGTGCCTGTCGTCATCTCCTGTCTTTCTGGCGGGCTCCCATCAGCGCCGCGGCCGCCATGACGATGCCGAACAGCAGCAATACCGAGCCCCAGATCAGGTTCACATTGACGTCCAGCGACCTCGAATAAACGGACGCGTCTCCGAGCCATCCATACAGCATCAACAGCACGCCCAATCCGCCGAACAAGCCCCCGAGGAGCAGCCGAATGTCGAGATCCACCGTCAGTCTCCTTCTTTCCTTACCAGAACAAAATGTTCAGGACCACCACACCGGCGATCACGATGCAGGCGAGCACCTCTGGACGATGATGCCAGGGAACGCCTTCTTCGCGCACCCGCGGCGTCAGCGAGTAAACCAGGCCTTCCAGCTCTTTCTCCACGCGGGGAGCGGTGACCAGGCTCACGAGAAGCGTCGTGACGAAACAGATCGACCACGACGCGATGGCCGTTCCGAAATTCTGCGCCATCTCGCTCGGGTAGACGTGCAGGACCGCGAGCCAGCCGCCCTTGATGCCTGACGTCGCACCCGCGGGGAGAGTCAGCCCGTGGTGGATTGCCGCCGCCACGGTTCCCGCGAGCAGCCCTGTAAACGCCCCATGCCCCGTCGTCCGCTTCCAGAACATGCCGAGCAGGAACGTTGCGAACAGCGGCGCATTCACGAACGCAAACACGAGCTGCAGAACGTCCATGATGTTGTTGAAGCGCGACGCGAAGTACGCAGCGCCGATCGAAAGCAGTATTCCGAACACGGTGGCCGCGCGGCCCACGTTGAGGTAGTGCTTGTCAGTCTCCCGAGGGCGCAGATACGCCTGGTAGATATCGTAAGTCCACACCGTGTTGAATGCCGTCGTGTTTCCCGCCATGCCGGACATGAACGATGCCATCAGCGCAGCCAGCCCGATGCCGAGCATTCCCGGCGGGAAGTAATGAATCAGGAGCAGGGGAGTGGCCAGATCGTAATTGGGTTGCCCATCCGGTTTCGCCGGCAGCGAAAATCCGGAATGGCCCGGCGTCTGCGCCAGAGCCAGCGCGATCATTCCCGGCAGAATCACAAGGAACGGAAAAAACATCTTCGGCAGCGCGGCAATGAGAGGCGTTCGCCGCGCGGCGAGCATGGAATCGGAAGCCATCGCCCGCTGGATCACGAGGAAATCCGTACACCAGTAACCGAACGACAATACAAATCCAAGACCGAGCACCATCGTGAACCATTCCACTCCCATCGGGTTCGACGAAGCGCTTCCGGTGTAAGCCCAGACGCGAGAATAGGCGTCCGCCGGGAAACCATGCGCAGTGGAAACAACGGCAAGCTTCTGGCGAAGGCCGTCCCAGCCGCCCACGTCTTTCAGCCCGAGAATCGCCAGCGGGAAGAAGCCGGCGACAATCAGGAAGAACTGAATCACCTCGTTGTAGATGGCCGAAGTCAGGCCGCCCAGCAGCGTGTAGATCAGCACGACGGCCGCGAACACAAAGATGCTGACATCGAACCGCCAGCCGAGCAGCGTCTGAAGCAGCAGTCCCATCGCATAAAGCGAAATTCCGGATGAGAACACGGTCATGATCGAGAAGAACACCGCATTCAGCCCGCGGGTCTTTTCATCGAAGCGAAGCTTCAGGTACTCCGGAACAGAACGCGCGCGCGAGCCGTAATAAAAGGGCATCATGAAGATGCCGACGAAGACCATCGCTGGAATCGCGCCGACCCAGTAGAAGTGGTTGGTCGCGATTCCGTACTTGGCGCCGGACGCGCCCATCCCGATCACTTCCTGCGCGCCGAGATTTGCTGAGATGAAAGCAAGCCCCGTGATCCACGCAGGAATGGATCGTCCCGAGAGAAAGAAATCCGAGCTCGTGTGAACGCGCCGCCTCAACAGCCAGCCGGTGCCGAGCACGAAGAGGAAATAAAAGACAAGAATCGCGTAATCGATCGGGTGAATCTGGGCCTGCGGCATGTCTCCTGCGAATTCTATCTTATTGAGAGATCCGGAGCAGCACGACGCCGTGCGACGGCACATCGGCCCACAGTGACCCTTCCCCGTTTCCGCGATCGGCATGAGCCCAGAGATCGCGTACTTTTCTCGGACCGGTGATCCCCAGCTCGCTCCATTTAACAGTGGCGCGCGTTTGCTCGGCGCCGCGATTGAACAGCCCCACTGCAACGCTGCCATCGGCAAGCGGGCGCGACCACACTTCGGTGTCGCCATTCTTCGACACGCGAGTTGCCTGCTTGCCCAGAGGATCCTGATCGATCGCAATGACCTCTTTGTTGGTCAGGATGTCCAGGATATCGGGTCCCGTATGCCGCAAGTCGTTTCCGGCGAGCAGCGGCGCCGCCAGCAGGCTCCAGAGACTCATGTGCGTTCTGTATTCGGTATCCGTCATCCCGCCGTTGCCGATTTCGAGCATGTCGGGATCGTTCCAGTGCCCGGGGCCGGAGAACTTCTCGCGCCCGAGCTGCTGATCGAATCCGATATTCGACATCGAGGCCCAGGTGTCGCGGATATCGCCAGTGGTCCGCCAGGAATTCCCGCCGGCTGATGCGCCCCATTCTCCGACGTTCACCTGTCCATACTGGCAGAGGCTGAAAACGATAGCGCGGCCGGAATGGAGCAGAGCCTGGCCCATCTTTGCGTAAGCGCCGGGCTGCGAATTCGCGTCGTATACCTGCGCGGCGCTGCACCAGTCGTACTTGAGGTAGTCGATACCCCAGGCCGCCCAGGTCTTCGCGTCCTGCTCTTCATGCTGGTAGCTGCCTTCAAAGCCGGCGCAGGTCTTCGGGCCAGGCGAGGAATAGATGCCCAGCTTCAATCCTTTGCTGTGGACGTAATCCGCGAGCGCTTTCATGTTGGGAAATTTTTCGTTCGACTGGATATTCCCGTTCGCATCGCGCGTGCCTTCCCACGTGTCGTCGATGTTGACGTAAACGTAGCCTGCGTCCTTCATGCCGTTCGTCGCCATGGCGTCGGCGATTTCGCGAACCACCTGATCGTTGACGCCGCGCTGAAATTTGTTCCAGCTGTTCCATCCCATGGGCGGCGTTTTCGCGAGCCCGTTATAAAGCACTGGTTTGGCCGGCGGCGGCAGACTGACCTTTGTGGGAAGAGGAGGCATCGGAGGCGGGGTTGCCGTAGACACCCTGGTGGCGAGTTCGATCGCAGGTGGTGGCGGAGC
>CAZPZE010000118.1:0-3076 GCA_964590625.1 uncultured Solibacteraceae bacterium | reverse complement strand
GACACATGCCGGTCACGGTCGCGCTTTCGCCCGATCGCAACACGGCGTACGTCGCGAACATCGGCATGTTCCGCTATCATGCGCTGCCCGGCATTGAGGATCGTTCCCACGCGCTTCCGTTCCCCGCGCTCGCTTTCCCCTCCACGGATCCCGCGCCCGGCATTCCCCCACTCGGCGACCCCAACGCCCGCGAATCGAACTCCATCAGTGTGATCGATGTCCATGATGTCCGGAAGCCCGCCGTCACCGCGTGGATTCGCACCGGCCCTGCCTACGGCGCGACTGTTTCGAACGGCCCCAATCAACCCACTGGCGCCGCCATGGGCGGCAGCGCTCCCTTCGGCATTCTCGCGGTCGAAGACAAAATCTACGTCTCGAATTCCCACTCAGACACCATCACCGTCATCTCCGCCGCCGACCACCGCATCCTCGGCAACATCCCGCTCCGCGTGCCCTGGCTTCTTCCCCTTCGCGGATTCCTTCCCGCCGGCATGGCCTATGACCCCACGCTCAAGTGGCTGCTCGTCGCCGAGGCGGGCGTCAACGCCGTCGGTGTGATCGACACCACGCGCAACGTCGTCATCGGGCATCTGCCGGTCGGCCTCTATCCAACTCGCGTCGGAATTGCCGATGGACGCGTCTGGGTTGTCAACGCCCGCGGACACGGCAGTGGCGCCAACGCACGCCGCCCGCTCGAAGACGAAGAGAACCGTTCCACGTTTTATCGCGGCTCCATTTCCACCTTCACCATGCCGCCCGCAAGCGACCTGCAGAAGCTCACCGCCCTCACCTTCACCGCCAACGGCTTCTTCGTCGAAAACAGCATCGCGACTTCGCTTCCCTCCGCCATCCGCCACGTCGTCCTCATCGTGAAAGAAAATCGCGCCTATGATGAAGTCCTCGGCGATATCGCGGGCGCCTCGAATTCCAAAGCAGTCGGCAACACAATGCTCGCCCGCTATGGCCTCGCCGGACGCGCCGATGGCCGCGGCCTCCGCTTCAGCATCAAAGACGCCGCCGTGACGCCGAACCAGCACGCCATCGCCAAACAATTCGCATTCAGCGACAACTTCTATGCCGATGGCGACACCGACGTCGACGGCCACCACTGGTTCAACGGCGTTATTCCAGATCTGTTCACGATGAGCGGCGTCTTCCAGTCCTACGGCGGCCAGCGCCACTTCATCCTTGACGACGCTTCACCCGGACGTCTTCTCTTCGCCGGTACCAGCGCCGGCGTGCTGCCCGAAGAAATTCCGGAAAACGGCACGCTCTGGGATCACCTCGAGCGCCACCACATCACCTTCCGCAATTTCGGCGAAGGCCTCGAACTCCCCGGCGTCGAACAGGGCGACACGACGCACGGCATCGGCGCGCACTACCTCACAAACGTCCCGATCGAGGCATCGCTCTATCGCCACACCTCCGCCGATTACCCGGCGTTCTCTTTCGAAATTCCCGATCAGACCCGCGCCTCGCGCCTCATCGCCGAACTCGATACGCGCTATAAATCCGGCAAAGAGCAACTCCCGCAGTTTCTCTACATCACGCTCCCGAACGACCACATCGGCGACGATCGCCCCAAAGGCGCCTACCCGTACGCCGCATCGTGGGTCGCGGACAACGATCTCGCCGTCGGCCGCATCCTCGAATATCTCTCGCACTCCCCCTGGTGGCGCGAGATGGCGGTCTTCATTACGGAGGACACCGCCGCCGGCGGTATCGATCTGGTCGACGCGCACCGCACCGTCCTCCTCGCCGCTGGCCCCTATATCCGGCGCGACTACGTCTCCCACACGAACACCAGCATCCCCGGTCTCCTGAAAACGATCTTCCAGATCTTCCACATCCCCGCCCTCAACCTGATGGATCAGACCGCCGCCACTCTCGCCGACCTCTTCACCGACAACCCCGACTTCACTCCGTTCACCGCGGCGAAACCCGACACGCGCATCTTCGACACCTCGGCCCTCAACAAGAAACCAGACTCCTCCAACTAACCGGCGCTACACTACTCACGTGCGCCTTCCCCTCGCTCTCCTCCTCACTCTCGCCCTCACCGCCCCAGCCGCCGAACGGAACTTCGACGTCGTGGTCTACGGCGGCACAGCCGGCGGTGTCATCGCCGCCGTGGCCGCCGCGCGCGAAGGCCTGAAAACCGCCCTCCTCGAGCCCACAGCCCACGTCGGCGGCATGGTCTCAAGCGGCCTCGGCTGGACCGACTACGGCAAGAAAGAAGTCATCGGCGGCCTCGCGTACGAGTTCTACTACCGCATCGGCAAACACTACAACGTCGCCGCCTACGGGCAGGACGTCTCCTGGCTCCACGAACCCCGCGTCGCCGAAGACACCTTCCGCCAGATGCTGAACGGCGCAGGTGTCACCCTCATCGAACACGAACGCCTCACCGAGCACAACGCCGTCACGAAACAAGCCGCCCGCATCACCTCCATCCGCATGGAGAATGGCGACACCTTCACCGCCCGCATCTTCATCGACAGCAGCTACGAAGGCGATCTCATGGCGCAGTCCGGCGTCTCCTGGACATACGGCCGCGAATCCAGCGCACAATACGGTGAATCGCTCGCCGGCGTTCGCGAAAAAACGCCGTTCCACCAGTTCCTCGTCGATATCTCCCCTTACGACTCGAACGGCAAGCTGCTCCCCGAAATCAGCCCTGCCACTCTGCCCCCGCCCGGCACCGCCGATAAAGCAGTGCAGTCCTACAACTTCCGCATGTGCTTCAGCGCGGCGCCGGATCGCATCGCCTTCGCCAAACCCGCGGGCTACGATCCACACCGCTACGAACTCCTCGCCCGCCTCATCGAAGCCCGCACCAAATCCGAAGGTAAACCGCCCGCCCTCGGCACTCTGATGAAGATCGATCACCTCCCCAACGGCACCACTGACGTCAACAACAACGGCGCCTTCTCCACCGATTACATCGGCGGAAGCTGGAACTACCCCAACGCCACCTATGCACAGCGCGACGAAATCTGGCAGGCGCACAAAAACTATCAGGCCGGATTCTTCTACTTCCTCGCGAACGATCCCTCAGTCCCCGAAGCCGTCCGCC
>CAZPZE010000117.1:0-9094 GCA_964590625.1 uncultured Solibacteraceae bacterium | reverse complement strand
TGATCCTGCGGACCGTGACCGTAAAGATCGTTGTAGGCGTATGCGACATCGAGGCCCAGCGTGGTAGTCGCCGTCTGCCATCCCACATGACCGAAGAGCTGATTGATATCGGAAGGTGAGAGCGGCCGCCAGCCATCATCGTGGAAGGAATTCCCCGCCAGATACCAGTTGAACGTGCTCTTATTGGATCCCCCATATTCGAATTCGACTGAGCGCCGCCCAAAGTTGCCTCCGGTTACGGTGACCGAAGCGCCGGGAGCGCTGTTTCCGTCCTTTGTCTCGATCGCCAGCGCGCCGCCAAGCGTATTGAGGCCGAACAGCGGATTCGATCCCGGCATCAGGGTCGTCTCATCGATTGCAACTTTCGGAATCAGATCCCAGCTCACCACGTCTCCAAAGGGCTGATTCACGCGCACGCTGTCGAAATAGACGGAGATGCCTTCCGGCGTGCCCAGCAGCGGCGAGGCCGTGTAGCCGCGATAGTTCACGTCAGGCTGATAGGGATTTTCCTGGCTCTGGTTCACATTGACGCCGGCCAGCCGCTTGTTCAGATAGTCGGAAAGATCCAGCGATCCGGATTGCTGCAGATCCTGCGATGTGACCGACTGCACGGGCGCCGGAATTCTGGAAGCCGGAACGTCGAATCCCGCCAGCGGCGTGGCTTCCACCACGTCGAGTTTCGTCGAGGACGCCACGATCGAAAGCGTGATATCGCGCGTGACCGGATTTCCGGGAGTCACGTCGATCGCGCCGGTCCACGTGGCGAAACCGCTCTGCGTGAGTTCCAGACGATATCGGCCCGGAGCGACATCGGTCAGATCAGCCGCGCCGTTGTTCGTCTGAAATTTGCGGGAAGCGCCGGAGGAGATGTTCTCCAGCTTTCCGGATGCATCCACCGCCGCGCCCGATGGATCTTTGACCGTAAGTTTGATTTCACCGTTGTTCTGGCCGAACGCTGCCGCTGAAAAAAGAAGGGAGAGGACCGCACCGCACAACCAGGGGAAACGACGCGCTGAAGCCATATCTTTAATAATCCGCGGCAGCGCGTTTTGTTCAGTTGATTTTTTGCAAATCGTTCAGGGCAAAGGTTGGTCCATTACCCTGGATGCCCGGCGGCGCTCACCAACTGCGCCGTCTTCTGCGCGTTCATGCAGATGGCGATCGGCGCCGGTGTCGCCCTGCTCCAGGAATCCTCTGCCTTCCCGTCGACCGTAATCGTGGAGGGGACGAATACCGCATCGAGGGTTTTGTTTTGGCAGAGGCGGCCCCGGCGCATAGCGCCAAAGCGCAAAGCATCCTGGAGAGCAAAGGCACCGCTCCACACTATCAGACTTAGTTGGATGCTCGACGTTTATGCCACAACGGCGGTTGCGGGGACCTCGCCGCGCACCAGATGCAGGAATTCCAGCCCCGCCCGCGAGAGCTTCTTCTTCTTGCGATGGATAATCGCCGTCGGCCGCACGAGCTCCGGCGCATCGAGCGGAATCGCCAGAAGCCTGTGCTGGCCGATTTCCGCGGACATCGTGCGTTCCGGCAGAATGCTGATGCCCGAGCCCTGCGCCACGGCTTCCTTGATCGACTGAATATTGTCGAACTGCGCCGCGATCGAGACCTCGATTCCGTTCTCCCGGAAAAACCGCTCGAGTTCTCGCTGGATGGTGACCTCTTCGTCAAACGCGATGAAGTTCTCCCCGTTGAGCTCGTCCGGCTGCAGCAGCGTACGGCCCGCGAAGCGGTGCGCTGGATATGCCGCTACCATCATCTGCTCTTCGCGCCAGGGAATCACAGTCAGATCGCGATTCGATTCCGGGTAGCTGATGAATCCGATATCGGCATGGTCGCTCAGGACCGCTTCATAAACCTTGTTCGGCCGCAGGTATTCGACGTGGAGTTGTACCCCCGGGCACAGGCTCGCGAACTCTTCCTTGAGCCTCGGCAGCTCAGTCAGGCCGATAGAATAAATGGAGGCGATCCGGAATGTCCCCTCCATCGCGCCCTTCAGATCCGCCATCGACGCCGTGAAATCTTCCGCCCGCCGCAGCACGTCCCGGCAGAGATCGGCATAGAGTTTTCCCGCCGCTGTAAGCCCCAAAGGACGCGTGGTGCGGTCCAGCAGCTCGACCCCCATTTTGCCCTCAAGTTGTTGAATATGCTGGGTTGCTGCGGACTGGCTGATGCCGTTGAGCTGCGCCGCCCGGCTGAGGCTGCGCAGGTGCGCGACGTCCCGGAACAGCTTGCACTCCTCGAAAATCACCTCTCCAGAATAATAAGTGATTCTGATAATGTCAAGGCTATAAATTGCGTTTGCATTATAGTTAGCATTCCTGCTAATATTGGGAAACCATGGTGGCGCAGGCGTTCGTCTGCGCATTCCGGCAAACCGCCGGACCTGGGCCGGCCCCGCCGCCGGTACTTCGCTCACCAGACGGTTTAGAACGGTTAGAAAGCGCATGGATATGAACCACCCCGAAACGCCCGAAGGCCAGGTTGTCTCCGGACTCCCCAAACCTCAGGGGCTGTATCACCCGAATCAGGAACATGATGCGTGCGGAATCGGCTTCGTCGCCAACATCCGGGGCGAAAAGTCGCACGAAATTATCGAGAAGGGCATTCAGATTCTGATCAATCTGACGCACCGCGGCGCATGTGGGTGCGATCCGGAAACGGGTGATGGCGCAGGCGTTCTGATTCAGATCCCGCACAATTTTTTTGCGCGCGAAACGGCGAAACTCGGCTTCACTCTTCCGGCTCCGGGCGAATACGGAGTCGGCATGTGCTTCCTTCCCGTGGAGCCCAACGAGCGGCGCGAGGCGGAGGGCATTCTGGAGCGCATCATCCGCGAAGAGGGCCTGACGGTTCTCGGCTGGCGCGATACGCCGCTCAACATCAATTCCATTGGCCGCGTGGCGCGCGCTTCGCAGCCCTACATCGAACAGATTTTCGTTGGCCACGAATCGACGTTTACGCAGGATGATCTCGAGCGCAAGCTCTACGTGATTCGCAAGCGCGCCGAAGTGGAAGTGCCGGCGACCGAAGGCATCGTCAACAAGGCGATGTTCTATCTGCCATCGCTCTCTTCGCGCACCATCGTCTATAAAGGACTGCTGCTCGCGCCGCAGATCGCGAATTTCTATCCGGAACTCTCGGATCCCGAAGTGATGAGCGCGCTCTGCCTGGTGCACCAGCGCTTTTCGACGAATACGTTTCCCACATGGCCTCTCGCTCACCCGTTCCGCTTTGTGGCGCACAACGGCGAGATCAACACGATGCGCGGCAACGTCAACTGGATGAACGCGCGGCAGGCGATTCTCGAATCGCCCCTGTTCGGCGACGATCTGAAGAAGCTCTTCCCCATCATCCAGCCCGGCGGCAGCGATTCAGCCGCGTTCGATAACGCGCTCGAACTCCTGGTGCAGGCCGGCCGTTCGCTCCCGCACGCCATGGCGATGCTGATTCCCGAAGCCTGGGACGGCAATCCGCACATGGATGACAACAAGAAGGCCTTCTACGAATACCACTGCTCGCTGATGGAGCCGTGGGACGGCCCCGCCGCCATCACGTTCACCGATGGCCGCGTGATCGGAGCCACGCTGGACCGCAACGGTCTGCGCCCCGCGCGGTATGTCGTCACGCATGACGGCCTGGTGGTGCTGGCTTCCGAGACCGGCGTTCTTCCCATCAAGCCCGAAGAAGTCAAGATGAAGGGGCGCCTGCAGCCGGGCAAGATGTTCGTGATCGATCTGGAGCAGGGCCGCATCGTTTCGGACAGGGAAATCAAAGATCAGCTGGCGAACCGGCAGCCCTACGGCCAGTGGCTGAAAGAAAATCAGATCACGCTCGAGACGCTGCCGGATCCCGCGCGCGTGCATGCCGTGGAAGATTCTTCGCTCGTGCAGCGCCAGCGCGCCTTCGGCTATAACGACGAAGACGTCCGCAACCTGATGTACCCGATGGCGGTCAACGGCGAAGAGCCGATCGGCTCCATGGGAACCGACACGCCGCTCGCCTGTCTTTCGGACAAGCCGCAGCCGCTGTTCAACTACTTCAAACAGCTCTTCGCGCAGGTCACCAATCCGCCGATCGATCCGATCCGTGAAGAGATGGTGATGTCGCTCGTGAGCTATATCGGCACGGAGCGCAACATTCTGGCCGAAACGCCGCGTCACTGCCACACCCTGAAGCTGCCGCACCCGATCGTGACCAACCGCGATCTCGAAAAGCTGCGCCGTATGGCGGTGGGCGACTTCCTCACCATGACGCTCCCGACGATGTTTCTGCCGGGCGACGGTGAGGCCGGCCTCCGCCGCGCGCTGGACGCGCTCTGCCGCCGCGCCACGCTGGCGATTCAATCCGGGTACACGGTCATCATTCTTTCCGACCGCGGCATCAATCCCGACTGGGCACCGATTCCGAGCCTGCTCGCGATGACGGCAGTCCATAATCACCTCATCCGCGAAGGAATGCGCACGCAGGTCGCGCTCATTCTGGAATCAGGCGAGCCGCGCGAGGTGATGCATTACGCGCTGCTGATCGGCTACGGCGCGAGCGCCATCAACCCTTATCTCGCCATTGAAACGCTGGAAGACATGGCGAAGAAGGGCGTTCTGCCGGAGAATGTGCCGGCGGAAAAGGCCGTTTACAACTACGTGAAGGCCATCAACAAGGGCCTGCTCAAAGTCTTCTCGAAGATGGGCATCTCGACGCTGCAGAGCTATCGTGGCGCACAGGTATTCGAAGCGATCGGTCTGAATGAAACCCTGGTGAACGAATACTTCACCGGCACGCCGTCGCGGATTGAAGGCGTCGGCCTGGATGTTCTCGCGCGCGAAGCGGTGCTGAAGCACCAGTCAGCCTTCCATCCGGTTGAAGCCGATACCGAACTGCCGGTGGGCGGCAACTACGCCTGGCGGACGCGCGGCGAGTACCATCTGCTGAACCCGGCGACGATTTCGAAGGTACAGCACGCGATCAGGAGCAACAACTTCGCGACGTTCAAAGAATATACGGACATGATCGACGAACAGAACCGCCAGCTCTGCACGCTGCGCGGCCTGTTCCAGTTCAGGAAGAGCAAGTCCGTGCCGCTGGCAGATGTGGAGCCGGCGAGCGAAATCGTGAAACGTTTTGCGACGGGTGCGATGTCGTTCGGCTCGATCTCGAAGGAAGCGCACGAAACGCTCGCCATCGCGATGAACCGCATCGGCGGCCGTTCCAATACGGGCGAGGGCGGGGAAGATGAAGAGCGCTTCAAGCCCGATCCGAACGGCGATTCCCGCCGCAGTTCGATCAAGCAGGTGGCCTCCGGCCGCTTCGGCGTCACTGTGAATTACCTGGTGAACGCCGATGAACTGCAGATCAAGATGGCGCAGGGCGCGAAGCCAGGTGAGGGCGGCCAGCTTCCCGGCCATAAGGTCGATGAAGTCATCGCCAAAGTGCGGCACTCGGTGCCGGGCGTCGGTCTGGTTTCGCCGCCGCCGCATCACGATATTTACTCGATCGAAGATCTCGCACAGTTGATCTTCGACCTCAAGAACGCCAATCCGAAGGCGCGCATCTCGGTCAAGCTGGTTGCGGAAGTGGGCGTTGGAACGGTCGCGGCCGGCGTGGCGAAAGCGCACGCGGACGTGGTTCTCATCAGCGGGCACGACGGCGGTACGGGCGCTTCGCCGCTCACGTCGCTCAAGCACGCGGGCTCGCCGTGGGAGCTCGGCCTTGCCGAAACCCAGCAGGTGCTCGTGATGAACGATCTGCGCAGCCGTATCCGCGTGCAGACGGATGGCAAGCTGGCTACGGGCCGCGACGTCGCCATCGCCGCGCTGCTCGGCGCCGAAGAGTTCGGCTTCTCGACGATGCCGCTGGTCGCCATGGGCTGCATCATGATGCGCAAGTG
The DNA here is from genome assembly GCA_964590625.1 of uncultured Solibacteraceae bacterium. GTDB lineage: Bacteria > Acidobacteriota > Terriglobia > Bryobacterales > Bryobacteraceae > BOG-234. Next base: position 3,204 of record CAZPZE010000117.1, on the reverse strand, counting down.
CCATCTGAATACGTGTCCGGTCGGGATCGCGACCCAGGATCCGCGGCTTCGCGCGAAGTTCCAGGGCCAGCCCGAAGACGTGATCAACTACTTCTTCTTTATCGCCGAACAGGTGCGCGAAATCATGGCGCAGCTCGGCTTCCGGAAGATGGACGACATGATCGGCCGCGTCGACAAGCTGGACGCGCGCGCGGCAATCGATCACTGGAAGGCGAGAGGGCTCGACTTCTCGAACATTCTCTACAATCCGCCCGCGCCTTCGCGTGTGGGCCGGCGCTGCTCGATTGCGCAGGATCACGGGCTCGCTGAAGCGCTCGATTACAAGCTGATCGATCTGACGCGCGAGGCGCTCGAAAGCCGCGTGCCGGTCGAAATCAAGCTGCCGATCCGCAACGTTCACCGCACGGTGGGCGCCATGCTCTCGGGCGAGATCGCGCGCAAGTATGGTTCGGCCGGATTGCCGGACGGCACCATCCAGTGCAAGTTCACCGGATCCGCCGGACAGAGCTTCGGCGCGTTCCTCGCGAAGGGAGTTTCGCTCGAACTCGAAGGCGACGCGAACGATTACGTCGGCAAGGGTCTTTCAGGCGGCACGATCACTGTGTACCCGCCGCGTACTTCGACGTTCGTGCCGGAAGAAAACATCCTCATCGGCAACGTAGTGCTTTACGGCGCGACGAGCGGTGAAGGATTCTTCAACGGCGTGGCGGGCGAACGGTTCGCGGTTCGCAACTCCGGCGCCACCGCGGTTGTGGAAGGCGTGGGCGATCACGGCTGCGAATACATGACCAACGGCCTGGTGATCGTGCTCGGCAAGACGGGGCGCAACTTCGCAGCCGGTATGTCCGGCGGAATCGCTTACGTGCTCGATGAGCACGGCGATTTCTCACACTACCGCTGCAACAAGGCTTCCGTCGATCTCGAACATGTCTTCGATCCCGAAGACCAGCAAACGCTGAAGAACCTCATCTACCGGCATTTCGACGCTACGAAGAGTCCCCGCGCCCGCTGGGTGCTGGAGAACTGGACCGCCATGCTGCCGAAATTCGTGAAGGTCTTCCCGCACGAATACAAGCGCGTGCTGGCGAAGCGCGCAGCCGCTGCGTCGATGCAGGTGATCCCGATGATGGAAACGAGGGCGGCGCTGCACGGTTAAGCCGCGGGCGCTTCACAAGGACATTTCATGGGTAAGATAACTGGGTTTCTGGAGTACACGCGCGAGGTGCCTGAACGCCGTCCGCCTGCTGAACGCATCAAAGACTGGTTCGAAATCTACAACCCGTTCCCGGAGACGAGCATCCGGAATCAGGGCGCGCGCTGCATGGACTGCGGCGTGCCGTTCTGCCATACCGGCTGCCCGGTCAACAACATCATTCCGGACTGGAACGATCTCGTCTATCACGGCCGCTGGCACGAAGCGATTCGCGTCCTGCATTCGACCAACAACTTTCCGGAATTCACGGGCCGCATCTGCCCGGCGCCGTGCGAAGCATCGTGCGTGCTCGGCATCAACGAGCCGCCGGTCACGATCAAGAACATCGAGAAGACGATCATTGACCGCGCGTGGGAAGAAGGCTGGATTGTTCCCGAACCCGCGGCAGTGAAGACCGGCAAGCGCGTGGCGGTGGTCGGTTCCGGTCCCGCCGGTCTCGCGGCTGCGCAGCAATTGGCGCGCGCGGGGCACGCGGTGACGGTATTCGAGAAAGCCGATCGTATCGGCGGTCTGCTCCGCTACGGCATTCCGAATTTCAAGATGGAGAAGCATCTGATCGATCGCCGGGTCGACCAGATGGTGCGCGAGGGCGTGGAATTCGTGGTGAACGCGCATATCGGCGTCACCATGAAGACCAGCGACCTGCGGGAAAATTTCCACGCTATTGTTCTCGCGGGCGGCGCCGAGCAGCCGCGGGATCTTAAGGTTCCCGGCCGCGAGCTGAAGGGCATTCACTACGCGATGGAATTCCTGCCCCAGGCCAATAAGGTTTGCGAAGGCGACGACGTTCCGAACCAGATTCTGGCAACCGGCAAGCGCGTCGTCATCATCGGTGGCGGTGATACCGGCGCGGACTGCCTCGGCACGTCGCACCGTCAGGGTGCGAGCCACATCACGCAGCTCGAACTGCTGCCGAAGCCCCCCGCGGAACGCGCGCCGGAAACTCCCTGGCCGATGTGGCCCATGCAGCTTCGCGTCGAAAGCTCGCATGAAGAGGGCGGATTCCGCGACTGGAGCGTGAGTTCGGTCGCGTTCTCGGGCGACGCGAACGGCCACGTGAAGAAGCTGCACGCCGTGCGCGTGGGTCCGGCGCCGAAATTCGAGCCGCAAAAAGGAACCGAGTTCGATCTCGATGTCGATCTGGTTCTTCTCGCCATGGGGTTCACCGGTCCGGTGAAGAACGGAATGCTGGAAGATCTGGGCGTCGCGCTCGATCAGCGCGGCAACGTGATCGCCGATCCGAAGACCTGGATGACGTCTGTGCCGGGTGTCTTTGCCGCCGGCGATACGCGCCGTGGTCAGTCGCTCGTGGTGTGGGCAATCGCGGAAGGCCGCAAAGCCGCTCGCGGCGTGGATGCGTTCCTGATGGGCTCCTCCAGCCTTCCGGCTTGATCCGGCCGGCGCGCACCGGGGAACTCGACGCGATTCGCGATCTGTTTCGCGAGTACGGCGAGTTTGTGGGCACTCCCATCTGTTTCCAGAACTTCGCGCGTGAGATCGCGGCTCTGCCGGGCGAATATTTCTGCCTTCTCGTCACCAAAGAATCCGGACAGATTGCCGGATGCGCGGCGCTGCGCAGGATCGGCGAAGGCATCGCCGAGATGAAGCGGCTCTACGTGCGCCAGGCATTCCAGGGCTGCGGTCTGGGACGTTCGCTGACGGAGCGGATCATTCAGGAGGCTAAGGCCGCCGGCTACAGGCTGCTTCGCCTGGATACACTGCCGGTTATGGGGAGCGCGCTCGCGCTTTATCGCAGTCTCGGGTTTCGCGAAATCCCGCCCTATGGCGGCAATCCTCCGGAGGCGATTTGCTTCGAATTGCCGCTCTGATGCTGCTGCTGACGCCCTTGCTCGCTGCCCAAGCGAAGCCAAAGCCCCAGCTGAAGCCGAACGTCGCGGCGCTGGTGAAAAGCGCGCTCGGCGAAGGCATCGTTCCTTACGCTGCGGTCCGCCCGATTTTTGCCGATTTCAATGGCGATGGGCAGGATGACC
>CAZPZE010000116.1:0-11495 GCA_964590625.1 uncultured Solibacteraceae bacterium | reverse complement strand
TACCGTGTTCCACACGAAGGCGACGGTATCGGTGAGCGTGGGCGGCGTGAGTGTGCCGGCGCTGTTCTCGGGTCTGACGCCGACATTCGCCGGACTCTATCAGGTGAATATCCAGGTTCCGCAGGGTGTGACGCCGGGCGACGCGGTGCCGCTGGTGATCACGGCAACGGATCCGGATACCGGCGCGAAGTCGGCCGGTAATACGGTGACGATCGCGGTCCAGTAGACGGTGCTATTTTCAGATGTGACGGTGGAGCGGACCGCTTCGCCTGCATTCATGGGTACATTGGCAAAGAAAGCACCGGCCCTGATCGCCGGTAACGAAACGCTTGGCGTCATTGGCGCCGGAGTGATGGGCCGGACGCTGCTGCGCGGCCTTTTTGACAGCGGCGTGCTCGATCGCGAACAGGCGTGGGCGTCGTCGAGGTCGAAGGAGACGTGCGAGTGCGCGGCGGCGGAACTCGGCATTCCGGTCGATACCGATTTCGCCGAGCGCGTGCCGGGTGCGGGGCTGATCCTGATCTGTGTGAAGCCGCGTCAGATCGCGGGCGTCGCGGCGGCGCTGAAATCCGCCGGCCTCAAGCCTGGCACTCTGCTGATTTCGGTCCTCGCCGGAACGACCATCGCGCAGCTGGAATCGCTGCTGGGCACCGAGAACCCGTGGGTCCGCGCCATGCCGAACACGCCCTGCGTGGTTCGGGAAGGAATGACCGCCATCTGCGGCGGAACGCACGCGACGCCGGAACATCTGGCGAAAGCGCAGCGCATTTTTGAAGCGGTCGGCACATGCCTCGCGGTGGATGAAGGCTACTTCAACGCCATCACGGCGATCAGCGGCAGCGGGCCCGCGTTTCAGTACCTTATTATGGAAGCGTTCGCGGACGCCGGCGTGCGGGTCGGATTGCCGCGGCACATGGCGCTCACGCTCGTGGCGCAGACCGCGATTGGCGCGGCGCGCATGGTGCAGGCAACAGGACGGCATCCGGCGGCGCTGCGCGACGATGTGACCACGCCCGCAGGCTGCACAATCGGCGGCCTGCTGATGCTGGAAGACGGCAAGATCCGTTCGGTGCTGGCGCGCGCGATTGAGGAAGCCACGAAGATTGCCGGCGATCTCGGCAACGCGGCGTCTGCCCACAAGGAGAAGCGGCATGGCTAGCGCGCGAACGGAATCCACATCGGAAGCGCTGATCGCGATCGAAGATCAGTGGGGCGCTCACAATTATCATCCGCTCCATATCGTGGTGAGCCGCGCCTCGGGCGTCTGGGTCTATGACGAAGAGGGCCGGCGCTATCTCGATTGCCTGAGCGCGTATTCGGCGCTCAATCAGGGGCATTGCCATCCGCGTCTTCTGAAGGTGATGCGCGAGCAGGCGGAGCGGGTGACGCTCACGTCCCGCGCTTTCCGGAACGATCAGCTTCCGCTCTTCTGCCGCGAGCTGGCTGAGCTGTGCCGCATGGAAATGGTGCTGCCGATGAACACCGGCGCGGAAGCGGTGGAGAGCGCCATCAAGGCCGCGCGCCGCTGGGGCTACCGGAAGAAAGGCATCGCGGCGGATCAGGCAGAGATTATCGTCTGCCGGAACAATTTCCACGGCCGTACCACGACCGTGATCAGCTTTTCCTCCGAGGAAGCGTATCGCGACGGATTCGGTCCGTTCACGCCCGGATTCCGCATCATTCCGTTCGGCGATGCGAAGGCGCTCGAAGCGGCGATCACTCCGAACACCTGCGCGTTTCTGTTCGAGCCGATTCAGTGCGAAGCCGGCATTCTCTTTCCGCCCGCTGGATTTCTCAAGGAAGCAAGCGATATCTGCCGGCGCAACAACGTCCTGCTGCTGGCCGATGAGATTCAGACTGGCCTCGGCCGCACCGGCGAAATGTTCGCCTGCTGGCACGAAGGCGTGCAGCCAGACGCGTTCATTCTGGGCAAAGCGCTTTCGGGCGGCTTTTATCCGGTCTCCGCGGTGGTCGCCACTCGCGAAGTACTCGGCGTGTTCGAGCCGGGCAGCCATGGCAGCACGTACGGCGGGAATCCGCTGGGCTGCGCGGTAGCGCGCGAGGCGCTGCAGGTGCTGAAAGACGAACGGCTGTGCGAACGGTCGCGCGAGCTGGGCGCGTGGTTTCTCGATGAGCTGCGCACGATTCGCCATGACGCGATTCGGGAGATACGCGGGGTCGGCCTGCTCACCGGCATCGAACTGAGTGGCGCCGCGCGGCCGTACTGCGAACGCCTGATGCATCTCGGTGTGCTGTGCAAGGAAACGCACGAGCACGTGATCCGCATTGCGCCTCCGCTGGTGATTTCGCGCGAAGATCTCGAGTGGGCCGCGGCCCGCGTGCGCGAAGCGTTTGCCTCCTGATCGCCGCGCTGCCTGACCGCCTCTTACACCTTGCGCGCGCGAAAGCGGAAGGCGTGGGGCGGCATTTGGTCGATCTCGATATCGCGGAAACCTGCTGCTTCGAGACGCCGTGGAAACGTAGCTGGATCCACCATCACCATCGTGTCGAAGATGTGCAGCAGTCCAAAGACCTTGTTGTAGAGGCTGTCTGCGCCGGCAAAGATCCCGCCTGGACGCAGCACGCGCGCCGTTTCCGCCAGCAGCCGGTCCTGCAGCGCAGGTGACGGCACGTGGTGGAGCATGGTGAAACAGACGGCGCTGTCGAACGATTCCGACGGAAGCGACGTCGCGGTCGCGTCTTCACAGAGCACCGAAACGTTTGGCACCGCCAAGCGGCGTTGAAGCGATTTCGCGAGCCGCCGATCCTTTTCCACGCAGGTGAGGTGCGGGACGCGAGGGAGAAGCAGAGTGGTTACTGCGCCGGGGCCGGGTCCGATTTCGAGCACATTCGCGCCCAGCGAAACACCATCGAGAGTCCACGGCACGAGCCTGCTTTCCAGAAAATTCTTCCAGAGCGACGAGCCGCAAATGCAGCGATGGATGAGATTCATCGGGCTTCAGCCCGCGCGAAGTGCACCAGTTACAGAGTAGCAGCCACGCGCCTGAAATATTACCGGGGCTGGATGATCAGCTTTCCGGTCGTCAGGTCCCGGCGGTATCGGGATAGAAACGCCCAGATATCCGCTGCCGCCGGCTTGAAGTTCCAGTGCCCGTAGGGATCGAGAGCGACGAGCTTGATCATGACGCCCTGGCTGTTCGAAAGAGTGCCGATCATGGCGCGCACTCCGCCGAGTTCACTCCAGCCCGGACCGTCCAGCCTGAGCCCGAAATATTCGTTCACTTTAAGATCGGGCGCATCCGGAACCTGAATGTCATCGAGCAGAGCATAAGCGCGAATGATGTTGTAGAAACTTCGAGGAGAATCGCTGACCGGCAGCGGCTTATACATATCGCGATTGCCCGCGATCGAGTAAGCGGGCAGATAGTTCCCATCGTGCTTCATCTTCTTCGCCGCTTCAATCAGCGCAGCCGTCCCGAACGGCGCCGACGAACCTTCCACGCCAGCAATGCGCGAGACGTTGTTGATTCCCCAATTGAACGAATTCATCGCGCCCGCCGAAAGTCCGGTCAGATAAACGCGGCTCGGGTCAATCTGCGGATATTTGGCGAGCAGCTTATCCAGAATCGCCATGGTGCCGGCCTCGCCGATCGGCGGGAAAGCGATCTTTTCCTGTGAAGTCCGGCCCTGCCATTCGATCGAGGCCAGGATGATGTCATTCTTCGCGGCGACCTCCGGCCAGCCGGAGCTCTCTCCCTGAATACGCGGGTCATTCGTGTTGCCGTGCATCATGATCACGAGAGGCACGGTCTTTGCGGCCGCCTTGCTCGCCTTCGCCGGGATGTATTCATACCGCAGCGTCAGTCCGAAGCCGGGCAGCTCTTCCGTGACCGCTTCGTAGCGGATCCCGAGTTCGTCATACATGACATAGGGCTCAAGCTCCCAGGGCTCCGTGTACTTCAGCGGATCGAAAGCCTGGTTGTAAGACTCGATCCGGCTCATGTAGAGCCGATAGTTCCTGCTGAAGACCGTTTTCCACGCGTTCTGAAAGGCCTGCGACAGATTCTCCTTCGAATCGCTGAGCCTGCTGACCACTACCCGCTGCAGCTCTTTGTTGGGCGCCGGGTTGGTGTACGTCGTTGCGGCGGAATCCTGAGTCTTTTTCGTTGCGCCGTCGGCGTCGACATATTGTTTCGCGACGGCGGAATTCGATGCGTGTACATACGCAGGAACCGGAATGTCCGACGTACTGCCCGTCGCGATCGCACCGCCGTAAGTCAGAATTCCCGCCACGGAGTATGCATGCTTCGCAATCACATTGTTGACGAAAGTCGCGCCCGCCCCAACCGCGATGATCTTCAGATTCGACGACCGGTGCGATTTCAGAAAGTTCTGGTAGGCGGTGAAATCGACGGTCTCGTCATACTCGCTTCCGTTCACCGGCCCCACCACGAACGCGCGCGTCTTGTATTCCAGAAGATGCGGCGGCAGGCCGAGGCTTTCGAGCAGCGCCTTCGCCTGTTCCGCCGTGGCCTGATTATCGGTGTAAACGAGGTACATCGGCCGATAGCCGGGGTCGCGGTCCTGAATGGTGGAAGCGGCGGTGTGGTCCTCGGAATAAATCACCGGGTTATCGACCGATGCCGCCTGAACGCTCAGGATGGCGAGCGTGAACACACTTATCGGGAGGAGAGTGAGACGAGTCATTGGTTTCTTTCTCAGATCAGACCGGAATCCGGAACAGCCGGACGCCGTTGGTCCACGTGACAGCGCGAAATACGTCAGGCGACGCGAGCTGCTTCAACACGCCGAGCGTCTCGCGCGCCACGCACTTGCCGGCGAGCCTGGCTGCTTCCGGATTGTTTCCCTGCGAGATGCCGGCGCCATTGCCGTCCGCGCACGCACAGTCGCTGCCGAAGATCAGCTTGTCTTTATGTCTGGCGATGAATCCGCGCGCGAAGTCTTTGTCGCGCGAGAGCGCGTTATTCCCGGAGTTCGCGGACATGTCGCCGTAGAGATTCGGGTAATCGGAAAGGAACTTATCAGTGAGGCCGCCGGGCTTGATCGGGCCATCGGGATAACCGCGATCGGTGGGAACATCGGCGCTGATGTGCGCCCAGAACAGATCGCCGTGCCCGATAAACATAGTCTTCGGAAACGCCTTCAGAACCTGATCGAATTCCGTGTAGCCGGTGTTGTAGGGCTGCTCGCCCTGAAAATGCGGGAACGTCTGGATGTGCATCATGACCGGGACGCCCATTTCGGCCGCGACATCATAGACCCGGCGCATCTCCGGCGAATTGAGGGCGACGTGATATTTCATCTCGCCGATGCTGACGGCGCCGTTCTTCAGGGCATCGCGGAGCGTTTGCGGAGTATCTTCGCGTGCCGGGTCAGCACTCACGGAACGGACAAAATGGCCAGGCCGGAGTGCCATCTCCTGTTTCGCACGCTCCTGCGCCGCCGCGGGCGTGAGCAGCACAGCGTTGGAAACGCCGCAGCCAGCGATGTGCGTGTAGCAGGCATCCGCATTGCCGCGGAGATGAAGGTGCGTATCGAGTACCGGGCCGCCCCAATCCGGAGCGGACTGCGCGCGCACGGATGGCGCGGCAGCCGCCGTCGCGATCATCGCACCAAGAAACTGTCGTCGGTCCATCCGCCTCACCCCCTGAGCGTCGATGCAGGCGCGCGCCGTTCCGCTCAGCAGCCATTGTTTCCGTAATCGGCGACAAATGCAAGGGTTATTACGGCATCAAATCGGCTTGGTACGGTATCGGCTACCAGACTTTCGACGCGACAATCTTCGGAGCGCCCCAATCGCCGTTCTCGAGATCGGTCTCGATCACGATTTCAAGATTGCGATTCTCCCAGCCTTTCGGGGCCAGCGCGGCGAAGCGTTCCATGTCATGCGGATTGGTCACGAATTCGGTCGCCGCGGCGCCGCCCCTTTCGCCCAGGCCAGCGATGACGAACATCGTCTGTCCGGTTCGCGGCTCGGGAGCGCGGGCGATCAGTGCATAGTCGCGGGAGAGGACGCCGGTGAGCGGCGCGTCCCAGTGGCGCGCGGGCGCCTGGCGGTCCACAATCTGTCGGACCAATGTGTTGCGATCGAGATTCAGATAGTACGGAAACGACGCGACAGCCTGCCACGTGAGCGGGTTGTTGAACGCGCCGCGCAGGATAAACGGATGCGGGCGCAGCCTGGCGAGTGTAATGTTTCTCGCCAATTCGTATTCGAGCGAAGACCCGTTGGAAGCGAAGTACGACGCCAGCCTGGAGTTGCTGTCATTGACGATGAGGTAAAGCTTCGGATCGAGAATTTCCGTGACCTGATGCGTGTTCGATGCGCCGTCGGACTTCGGCACGCCCATCAGGGTCTCCATCACGACCAGCGTGGGGGAATTCGTCAGCGCCGGGGCCCAGAATCGATGAAGCGGCGTGCGATCCGAGTGGAGACGGGTTACGAGGGCGAATGCGGCGGTCGCAAGGAGCATAGCGGCTGCGGTGGGAACGAGGATGCGGCGGACCCGAGGCCACCAGGGAATCGCCGGTTGCGGCTTTTCCGCCACGGGCGGGCTCGCAGCCTGAAATATCGGGACATAGCTGCCGACCGGAAGCGTAATCCGCAGTTCGCCGGCATGTTCGGGCCTCGAGTAATAGTCGTCCAGCCGTTTTCGAACTTCGGAGGCCGTGGTTCGGACAACCGGGTCGGAACTCGTGTCATATTCCGGCTCGCGGCCGAAAACCGTGATGCCGAGCATGCGTTCTTTGAGATCGTCCGCGTTGCCGGCAACCGTTTTCTCCACCACGTGGCGAAGAAGCGCGGGATAGCGGCGGCTGTGCTGGAATCCGTCGCTCGCCAGAATTTTTTCCAGTTGCGAGAGAACCGCGGAGGTTTCAGGGCGAAGCACTGCGAGGTACCGAAAGGCATCGTAGCACGAACGGGAGGGCTTTCTGACCGCAGTAAGTGCCGCATCATACGTGCTCGGCGGCCGGAACTGATGCTAAGTTGGGCCGGCATCGGGAGAACGGGAAATAACCCTCTTGTTTCCTCGCCGCACAAGTGACCCCTTCAAATGTGGCGCTTCCGATGCACAGTTTTCGGATGCACGGTTGAGGCTGGCGCGGCGTCATACTGGGGCAGAGATGCGCGTCATCGTGATTCTGTTGCTTGCCGCTGCCGCCCAGAGCACCGGGCCGAAGTTTGACGTCGTTTCCATTCACGAGCTTCAGGGCCCCTATCGGGTGCTGGAACAACTGACGGTGTCGGGGAGTCTGGTGAGGCTGGAAGGCTATACGGTCAAAATGATGGCGGCAGTCGCGTATGGGAAAAAGGATTACCAGGTGGCGGCGCCTTCGCCGAAGCACTTCGCTTATTTCACGGTGGAAGCCCGGGCGCCAGGTGACGCCGCACCGGAGCCCGAGGCACTCCATTCGATGCTGCAGAACATGCTGGCGGAGAGATTTCATCTGAAGGCGCACAGGGAAATGAGAAACGTTCCGGTTTACGCGCTGTTGGTTGGTAAGAATGGTCCACAACTCGAGTCGAGCGATAGCACTCAGAAGTGCTATCGATTGATCGGACCTGTTAGTCCGGCCGACAGAAACTATCGCTACATGGCGAAGAAGTGTTCTATGCAGGATTTTGTGGAAGGGTTGGGCGCAGACCGCCCGGTGATCGACCGAACCAACCTCACGGGCCTCTACAACATTACGATTTTCTACACCCCGGATTTCCGGATGCAGAACGAGGTGCAGCCGACGGACATTTCGATTCTCGATTCGGTTCATCGCTTAGGTCTGCAGATGGAGAAGCGAGACGAGCCGATGGAGGTAGTGGTCGTCGATCGCTACGACGATCTTCCTTCGGCCAACTAACCGGCAGCCTGAACCAGCAGAACGACTGCCACTGCGATCAGCCCCAGATGTACGAACTTCAGAAACGAATCGCCACGCAGCCGGTGATTGATCCAGCGGCCGAGGAAAATCGCGGGGATGACGCCGGGCAGGGAAATCAGGTAATAGTGGGTCACCTCGGGCTTCCATAATCCCGACACCCAGTAACCTGCCAGCGCGACGCCGCTCGAGGGCAGAAAATAGCCCTGCAGCGTAGCGCGAAAATGCTGGGGCGACCAGCGCCGCATCGCGCCATACACCACCAGCGGCGGCGCATTCATTCCGAAGGCGCCGCCCAGAACTCCGGCAAGGAATCCGCAGGAAAGCAGCCACGGGCGGCTGTCATCCGCGAGGCGCGGCGGATTTTTTCCAATCAGAGACCAGGTGGAGAATCCGATGATCACCGCGGCGAGTACGATTTTGATCAGGGTGTGATGCGAACCCTTCAGCAGGTAAATCCCCAGCGGGATACCGAAGAAGCTGGGAGCGATCAGCCATCCGGCGCTGCGCGCGTGAATCCTGCGCCAGTCCTGCGCTACGACGACGGCGGCAACGGTGATCGAGAGAAGCACCGCCAACGGCGCCGCGATGCTGACGGGAATCCGCAGCGCGAGCAACGGGACCGCTACCAATGCTTCGCCGAATCCGAAAGAAGAGCGAATCAGCGTGGCAATCAGGGCTACAAAAATAACGTGAAGCGCGGTGGCGTCGAGCATCGGCGAAAGAGCTTTGTCAATTCTAGCCCGCCCGGCGCAAAATCCACGAAAGCTTATTTGTTGCAGCATCGAACGAAATGTGATCTGATATGTGCATGAAAATTCGCTATGCCCTTGTCTGTCTCGCGACCCTGACCTTTGCCGCCTCGGGTCCGGTGGACACCTCGAAGTGGACGGCGGCGGACGACCATCAGAACATGATGGACCAGCTCGGCATCAAAGCGCTTCGTCCGGGACCGAGCGGCAACGAAACCGCGCCGAACCACGCCAACTACGACGAGGCAGCGGCGAATCCTTTCCCAAACTACCCCGACGCGCTCACGATGAAAGACGGGAAGAAGGTCACCACGCCCACGCAATGGGCGAAGCGCCGCGCCGAAATCCTGGAAGATTTCGATCGCGAAGTGCTGGGCCGCGTGCCGAAAAATGTTCCGAAAGTCACATGGGAAGTGACGAAGACCGCGGAATCGAAAGTCGGCGGCCATCCGGTGATCGGGAAGCAGATCATTGGGCACGTGGATAATTCGGGCGATCCCGATATCAAGGTCGATATTCAGATGACGCTCGTCACCCCCACCGATGTGAAGGGTCCGGTGCCGGTGATGATGATGTTCGGCGGGCGCAGTATTCCGGAAGTTGCATTTCCGGCGCCTGCCTTTCCCGGATTCGGCGGCTCCAGCCGTGGCGGTAGGGGCGGGTCCGGGCGTATTGGGCGAGCGGGTGGGCCGCCGGCTCCGCCCGCCAACGCCGACGCTCCCGCGACCGAACAGCTCATCGCCGATGGCTGGGGATTCGCGTCGATCAATCCGTCGAGCATCCAGGCGGACAACGGCGCTGGTCTGACGAAGGGAATTATCGGTCTGGTGAACAAAGGCCAGCCGCGCCATCCGGATGATTGGGGCGCACTGCGCGCCTGGGCGTGGGGCGCCGCGCGCGGGCTTGATTACATGGAGACCGACAAGGCCGTGAACGCGAAGCAGGTGGGCATCGAAGGCGTGTCCCGCTACGGTAAGGCCGCGCTGATCACGATGGCGTATGACACGCGGTTCGCGCTGGTCCTTGTTGGCTCTTCCGGTGAAGGCGGAGCGAAGCCGCATCGCCGCAACTGGGGCGAAGCGGTGGAGAATCTGACCGGCACCGGCGAATACCACTGGATGGCCGGCAACTTCCTGAAATACGGCGCTTCGGAAGCGACCTTCGGCAGCAGGAACGCTGGCGATATTCCGGTGGATTCGAATGAGCTGATCGCGCTCTGCGCGCCGAGACTCACGTTCATCAGCTACGGCGTACCGGAAAAGGGCGATGCGAAATGGCTCGATCATCAGGGCAGCTTCATGGCGGCCGTCGATGCGCAGGCTGTGTTCCGCCTGCTGGGCGCGAAGGATATGGGTGTGAAGGAGGATTACCACACCGCGAAGATGCCGCCTGTCAATACCGGCCTGCTCGATGGACAGCTCGCGTGGCGGCAGCATGACGGCGGCCATACCGACGCGCCGAACTGGAAGTACTTCATCCCGTGGGCGGACAAGTTCCTGCATTATAAGGCGGTCCACGTTTGAGATCGCTCATCGCGGGTCTCGTTTTTGCCTCGATAGCTTCCGCGCAGATGGCGCCGGCCGATCAACCGGCGCCTCGCACGGATGAGAATTCGCATCTCGCCCACGAGCAGCTTGTCGCGAAGGCGAAGGCGGGCGGCGTCGATATCTATTTCGAAGGCGATTCGATTGTGCGCCGCTGGGGAGCGATGGATTATCCGCAGTTTCTCGCCAACTGGAAGGAGAATTTCTTCGGCTGGAACGCGGGCGATTTCGGATGGGGCGCGGATCGCGTCCAGAATATTCTCTGGCGGCTCGAAAATGGCGAACTCGATGGCGTCAATCCCAAAGTGATCGTGCTGCTGGGGGGAACGAATAACGTTGGCAATCGGGTCCCGCCCGACGTGGATGCCGCGGCCGATAACGTCATCCGCGGCTTACAAGCCGTTGTGAGCGTGATGCGCGAGAAAGCGCCGAAGGCTGTTATCATTCTCACCGCGATCTTCCCGCGCAATGACAACATGGCCGTCCTGCCGGAGATCGCGAAGATCAACGCCGGCCTGCAGAAGATGGCGGATGGAAAGACCATCCGCTTTCTCAATATCAACGGCAAGCTGGCCGATGCGGACGGCAAGCTCTATGACGGCATGATGAATGACCGCGATAAGCTGCATCCGCAGCTCAGGGGCTATCAGGTGTGGGCGGATGCGCTGAAGCCGATCTTCACCGAACTGCTGGGGCCTCCGGCTGCGACCGATCACGCGCCGCCGCCTACGGGCGATCCGTCGGCGAAGCGGTAGCGTCGGCCGGAACCTCGCGCAGCACGGCCATCGAACGATCGATCAGGTGATAGAACTTTCGCACCGGCGGAGGCTTTTTCGCCGCGATGTTTTTCGTGTCGAAGCAGACTTCCCACGCCGTGCCTTCGGCGGCTTTGGGTACGTGAAATCGGACCGGTTCGTGATGCGGGTTGAACAGCAGCAACAATGAGTCGTCCGTAATCGGCTCGCCGATGATGTTGACCTCATCGAGCGTCGCGCCATTGAGCCACCTGCCGAAAGAGCGAATCCAGCCTGCCTGCCATTCCTCCTGCGACATCTCCCTGCCATCGGGACGCAGCCAGAGAATATCGGGCGCGTCGGGATCGTTGCGGCGGTCCTGAAAGAACCGCCGGCGGTGGAAATTCGGATGCGCCGCCCGCAGGCGGATCAGGCGCTTCGTGAATTCGAGCAGCGCGCGGCCGCGATCGTCGATGTTCCAGTCGAACCAGCTGATCTCGTTGTCCTGCGCGTAGGCGTTGTTGTTGCCCTGCTGGGTCCGTCCGATTTCGTCGCCGCCGCAGAGCATCGGCACGCCCTGCGAGAGCATCAGCGTCGCGAGCAGATTG
>CAZPZE010000115.1:0-30712 GCA_964590625.1 uncultured Solibacteraceae bacterium | reverse complement strand
TTTCGAGCGGGCGCCCTTTTTTATGTTCAGCTTCATCTACCGGCTGATTCTGTTTTTCATTGCGATCTCGGTCATTCAGTCCGTGATTCAGGCACTGGCGCGCGCGTTTCGAGGCCAGGGGCCGCGAAATGTTCCGGGCGGGGCGCCCAAAACAACGGCTTCCTCGAGCGGACCTTCGGAATCCACCCTGCTCCACCAGGATCCGGTGTGCGGGACCTATGTTGCCGCTGCCAGCTCGCTGCGGAAGATTTCGCACGGCAAGGTTTATCATTTCTGCTCGGAAGAGTGCCGCAACAAGTTCGACGCCTGAATGCGCAATCCACGAATTGAAGAAATCTTCGCCGGGCTCTCGCGCAGCGCGGGACTGCAGGGGCTCATCCGCAGTCTGGAGCAGGGCGCGGCGGCGGTGGAAAAGCCAGTTCGCCGGCTATCGGGCCTCACCCTCACCGCGAAGGCGGCGTACGCGGCGCTGCTTTATCGCGCCACCGGGCGTCCGCTGATTCTGATCGCGGATGGCAGCAAGCAGGCGGAAGCGCTTTATCCGGCGATCGCCACTTTCTGCGGGCTGCTCGAGGTTCCGCAATCACCGCTGCTGCTGCCCGCGCTCGATGTGCTGCCGGGGCAGGCGATGTCGCCGCACGCCGATATTCTGGCGGCGCGCGCCGAGGCTTTCGACCGGCTTTCGAACGGGCAGGCGGGAATTGTGGTGATGCCGGTGGCGGCGGCGCTCACTCGCACCAATCCGCCGGAATATTACCGGCAGCTGACGCTTACGCTGCGGCTGCACGAGGAGATTCCGCTCGACGATCTTTCCGCGCACCTCGAAAGTATCGGCTATGAACGGCACGATCCGGTGGAGATGGCGGGCGAGTATTCGATTCGCGGCGGCATTCTCGATGTGTTTCCGCCGGGGCAGGACGAGCCGCTGCGCATCGAGTTTTTCGGCGACGAGATCGAGTCCATTCGCCGGTTCGATCCGGCGAGCCAGCGTTCCACACACAAGCTGACCGAGTGCGTGCTGCAGCCGCTGACCGAATTCCAGAAGTCGCGAGCGATGCTGGCGGAGCTTTCCGAGCATCTGCGCGAAGCGGGGCTGCGCGGCATCGATCTGCCGGCGAGCGGAGAAGCGTTCGCGGGATGGGAAACGCTGGCACCCGCGCTAAAGCCGCGCGAAGCCACGGTTTTTGATTTCTTTGCGAACCCGATCGTGCTGATCGATGAGCCGGAGCTGACGCTCGCGGCCGCGGACCGCCTCTGGACGCGGCTCGAAGCTGTGCCGGATTACGCGAAAGCCGAAGCGGGGATGATCCGGTGGGAGCCGCTTCTCGACCTGGCGCATGCGCGCGACACGGTGGAGCTGCGGCTGATCGAAATTGCACCGGACGGCGATAACAGCTTTCACATCGCCACGCGTCCTTCGCTCGCGTTCCACGGCAATCTGCAGTTCGCGATCAAAGAAGCGAAGACTCTGATCGAAGCGGGCGCGCATCTCGCATTCTTCGCGCCGACCGCGGGCGAACTGGAGCGCATTGCCGACGTGTTCTCGGAATACGGGATTCCGTACCAGATCGATCTCGGCGGCAGCGTGATTCCGGAGCACCTGCGGGAACGCGCGCAGCCTTCGAGCGCCGCCGCGGCGCTGATTCGCGGGGAGATCGCGCGCGGCACGGTTTTCACGGAAGCCGGGCTGACGCTGTTCGGCGCGGAAGACCTTTTCGATTCGCCCGAAACCGCCGCGAAGCCCGTGCGCCTCAGCACCGGCGCTTTTTCGGCCGATCAGTTCGATCTCAAGCCCGGCGATTACGTGGTGCACTCCGAGCATGGCATCGGCCAGTTCCTCGGAATTCGCGAGATCGCGCAGGGCGAAACGAAGGGCGATTACATGCTGCTCGAATACGCGGGCGGCAACAAGCTCTACGTTCCTCTCGCGCGGATGGATCTGATCCAGCGCTTCCGCGGGGAAGGAGATTCAAAGCCCCAGCTCGATCGCATGGGCGGCGCGACGTGGGCGCGCACCAGGAGCCGCATTCGCGCGCGCATGCGCGACATGGCGGAAGAGCTGCTGAAAATCTACGCGCAGCGCCGCCTCGCGAGAGGCTTCTCGTTTTCGCCGGACAGCAACTGGCAGCGCGAGTTCGAAGACGCCTTCGAATTCACCGAGACGCGCGATCAGAAGACCGCCATCGCGGATATCAAGCGCGACATGGAGAGCCCGCAGCCGATGGACCGGCTGCTCTGCGGCGACGTCGGCTACGGCAAAACGGAAGTAGTGATGCGCGCCGCGTTCAAGGCGCTCGGGGATGGCAAACAGGTGGCGGTGCTCGCGCCCACCACCGTGCTCTGCTTCCAGCATTTCGAGACGTTCAAGAAACGATTCCAGTCATTCCCGGTGCGGATGGACATGTTCAGCCGGTTTCGCACCGCGAAAGAAATCAAAGCAGGGCTGGAAGATCTGGCGGCAGGCAAGATCGATATCGCACTCGGTACGCACCGGCTGCTGTCGAAAGACGTGGAATGGAAGGATCTCGGGCTCGTCATTATCGACGAGGAGCAGCGCTTCGGCGTGAAGCACAAGGAGCGGCTGAAGGAGCTCTGCTCTCACATCGACGTCATCACGATGAGCGCGACGCCGATTCCGCGCACGCTGCACATGTCACTGCTGGGGATTCGCGACATGTCGGTGATCGAAACACCACCGCGCGACCGGCTGGCGATCCACACGACCGTCGCCCCGCTGACGCCGGAGCTGCTGCGCTCGGCGATCGAGCTCGAGCTCGCGCGCGGCGGCCAGGTGTACTTCGTGCACAATCGCATCGATTCCATCTGGCAACGCGCGGCGTCGATCCAGGAGCTGTTCCCGCAGATCCGGATTGGGGTGGGGCACGGGCAGATGGCGGAAGCAGAGCTCGAAAAAGTAATGCTCGGCTTCATGCGCCACGAATGCGACGTCTTCGTTTCGACCACGATCGTGGAGAACGGGCTCGATATCCCGCTCGCCAACACGATGATCATCGAACACGCGGAGCGCTATGGGCTTTCCGAGCTTTACCAGCTTCGCGGGCGCGTGGGGCGATCGAATCGGCGCGCGTATTGTTATCTGCTGGTCGAGCCCGATACTGAACTGACGGAGATCGCGCGCAAGCGCCTGGCGGCTCTCAAGGAATTTTCGGATCTTGGCGCCGGATTCCGCATCGCCGCGCTCGATCTGGAGCTGCGCGGTGCGGGTAACCTGCTCGGAGGCGAGCAGCATGGTCACATCAACGCGATCGGCTTCGACATGTATATCCGGATGCTCGAAGATGCGGTGCGCGAGCTGCGCGGCGAAGAAGTGGCGCCTGAGATTCATTCCGCGCTCAATCTCGGACTTGATCTGCGCATTCCGGCCGGCTACATTCCGGATGAGAACCAGCGGCTGCGCGCGTACAAGCGCATCGCGCAGGCAGCGACCGAGGCGGACCGTACGGCGCTCGAGCAGGAACTGGCGGATCGATACGGTCCTGTGCCCGACGACATCCGGTATCTGATCCGGTATTCGGCGATCAAGGCGATGGCGGAACGTATCGGTATCGAAGCCATCGACCGGCGCGGCGCGACGCTCAGCGTGAAGTTCCACGAGAAGACCACGGTGAACGGCGAGAAGCTGATGTCGCTGGTGGCGGCGACGCGCGGGGCGCAGTTCACGCCCGCCGGCGTGCTGCGTTTGCCGATGGACGGCGCGGTCTCGCCGGCGGCAGTGCTCGAATTCATCGAATCGGGTCTGGTCAAAGCGCTGGAATAAGACGTTCGGGTGGTAACATCGCCGCTAATGATCCGTTCTTTCGTCTGCGCTTTGCTGGCCGCGGCCTGGCTTCATGCGGCGGGTCCGAACGTCGAACGCTGGGACCGTTTTGAAATCACCCTGAAGGCGCCGGTGTCCGGCAATCCTTATCTCGGCCCCGGGTTGCGCGCCGATTTCACGATGGAGCATCGGACCGTGACGGTCGATGGATTTTATGACGGCGATGGGACGTGGCGCATCCGCTTCATGCCGGATACGCCGGGCGACTGGCATTACGTCACGCACAGCGAGATCGCCGCGCTGAACGGCAAGACGGGTGAGTTCGTTTGCGTGAAGCCTTCAGCCGGTAATCATGGGCCGGTATCGGTCAGCCACGTGTATCACTTCGCGTATGCGGATGGCACGCCGTACTATCCGATCGGGACGACGAGCTACGCGTGGGTTCATCAGGGCGACGCCCTCGAGGAACAGACGCTCGCCACGCTGAAAACGGCGCCATTCAACAAGATCCGGATGTGCATCTTTCCGAAGAGCTACGACTACAACAGGAACGAGCCGGTGTACTATCCGTTCCCGCGAGATGCCGCGGGCAATAACGATCTCACGCAGTTCAATCCGGAGTTCTTCGCCCATCTGGAGAAGCGCATCGATCAGTTGAGCGCGCTTGGCATCGAAGCGGATCTGATTCTGTTTCATCCGTACGACCGCTGGGGTTATTCGAAGATGCCGCCGGACGCCGATGACCGGTATCTGCGCTACGTGGTCGCGCGGCTCTCGTCGTTTCGCAACGTCTGGTGGTCGATGGCGAATGAGTACGATCTGATGAAGTCGAAAACAATGGCGGACTGGGACCGCTTCTTCCGCATCGTGCAGGAAAGCGATCCTTACAGCCATCTGCGATCCGTCCACAACAGCGGGCCGATGTATGACCACAGCAAGCCGTGGGTCACGCATGTGAGCGTACAGAGTTCGGATCTCGACAAAGCCGTGACGTGGCTGAACGAATACAAAAAGCCCGTGATCTTCGATGAGATGAAGTATGAAGGCAACATTCCGAAGCGATGGGGAAATATTTCCGGGCAGGAAATGGTGCGGCGGTTCTGGCTGGCGACCGTGTCAGGCGCTTACGCGGGCCACGGGGAGACATATCTCGATCCGAATGATGTGCTGTGGTGGTCGAAGGGCGGAACGCTGCATGGCGAGAGCCCGGCGCGCATCGCCTTCCTGCGAAAGATTCTAGAAGAAGGACCCGGCGGCCTCAATCCGAGCGCCGATCGCTACTATCTGAACGCCGGAATCGAAGGCGAATACTACCTCTATTACTTCGACATCAACGCTCCCGCGGAATATCAGCTCAAGCTTCCTCCGGGCGGCAATTATCGCGCCGATATCATAGATCCCTGGGCGATGACGATCACGCCCGCGCCCGGTACGTACGCGGATAAGTCGAACATCAAGCTGCCGGGCAAGCCTTACATGGCGCTACGGCTTCGCCGCATTCATTAACTCGAATTTTCTTTCTCGCTCTCCAAATCCGATCGCGGGCTGCTTCCGTAATACCAGATGAACCCGATGAGAGGGGAAAGGAAAATTCAAATGAACAAACGCATCGCATTCGTCTTCGCCGGCGCGGCACTGCTCGCGTCCGCCGTTTTTGCCGCCAAAAATCCGATGGTTGGCGGGCAGGAGATGCTCCCGACGAAGAACATCATCCAGAACGCCGCGAACTCGGCGGATCACACCACGCTGGTGGCCGCGGTGAAGGCCGCGGGTCTGGTCGATACGCTTTCCGGGCCGGGCCCGTTCACCGTGTTCGCGCCCACGAACGCGGCTTTCGCGAAACTGCCGGAACGAACCGTGGACAAGCTGCTGAAGCCGGAAAGCAAAGACACGCTCGTGAAAGTGCTCACGTATCACGTGGTGTCCGGCCGCATTTCGGCGGACGATCTGGCGAAGCAGATTAAGGACGGCAACGGCACCGCAACGCTGACGACGGTTTCGGGCGGCAAGCTCTGGGCCATGATGAATGGCAAGTCCATCATGCTCAAGGATGAGAAGGGCGGTATGTCGATGATCACGCAGTCGAACGTGTTCCAGTCGAACGGCGTGATTCATGTGGTCGATACGGTTCTGATGCCGAACTGACATCGTCCGTCTGGTCTTTTTGTTCCGGCGGCGGCGGGTCGGGAGTCCACGAAGATGGATGTTTTTCTTCTGGATCCTGACTGCCGCCGCCGTTCCGCTGGCAATCACCCCCGGCCTCCTCTTTCATTTCGATATCGCTCCCAAAATCATCCTGTTGGCGATTGCGGCGGCCGTGGGGCTGGCGCGAATTCGCAGTTTTCCGGGCGAAATCACCGGGTTGTGGGCGCGCCGCGAGGGCCGATGGCTGATCCTGCTTGCCGCGGCGCAGGTAGTCTGGTTCGCCGTCACGGCGTTGACATCGACGCGGCCCTGGTTTTCGATGTATGGCTCCGGATGGCGCCGGCTCGGGCTGGTAGAGGTGGCTGGCATCCTGGTGATTGCCGTGCTCGCCGCGGCGAGGCTTGTCGCGCGCCCCGCAAGTGCGCGCACCGTCCTGAGGATGGCGGTCATCGCGGGATTTGCTGCGTCCTTCTACGGCATCTTCGAATACTTCGGCTTCGATCCGCTGCAGCCGGTCGCGGCTTATCAGGCGCACGCGGGAAATTCGGTTATCGTCCGGCCGCCCGGCACTATGGGACATGCGGATTATTTCGGATGGTGGCTCGCGATTGAATTCTTCTGCGCCATCGCGCTGTCACGTATCGAAAACGGCGTGCGGAAATACCTGGCGAGCCACGCCGCAGCGACAATTCTGAGCGCGATCGTCCTCACCGGAACACGCGCGGCGATTCTCGCGGTTGTTTGCGGTTTTGCGGGAATAATCGCGATACAGCCATCGCGCTTCCGCCTGCGCGCGCGAACGATCGGTATTGCCGGCGCCACCTGTTTCCTTTTCGCCGCGTTCTATCTCTCGCCTGCAGGAACATTGCTGCGGGCACGCGTCGTGTGGTCCGGCGACGAACCGCTCGGCGGCGCGCGGCCGTTGCTTTGGCGCGACAGCCTGCACATGGCTGCCGCGCGGCCGATGACGGGCTTCGGGCCGGATACCTACCTGACCGCGTTCGCACCCTACCAGTCCGAACAGCTCTCGCGCCTGTTTCCCGATTATCATCACGAGTCGCCGCACAATCTCGCGCTCGACGCCCTCACGTCGATGGGGATTCCAGGCTTGCTGTTGCTCATCATGTGGGGGATACTCGTCTGGCGCGCTGCTGCAGCCGCCGTGCGGAGCGGGTCCGCCACAGCGATACCACTCGCAGCGGGCTGCATCGCCGCGGCCGCGGCTTCCATGTTCAGCGCAGCTTCGCCCGGGCCGATATTGCTGACCTTCCTGGTGCTCGCCATGTTGATTGCGGATTGCCCCCTGCACAGCGAACAATCCGCCCGTTCGACTCCGCTCGCGCGCGTGTGGGCGCCGATGCTCTCGGTGGGATTCCTCGTATTCGCTGCTCTCCTCGGCATCTATGAATTCCGGCTGCAGCAATTCAGCCGTCTTCCGAACGAAGCGTCCTATCGCGCCATGCTGCACGCCGCTCTGCCCGGCGCGGCGGACGATCTCTACGCCTCGCGGATGCTTCAGCTCGCGTGCCAGCAACGAACCGATGTCGCCAGCTACGTGGGCTGCATCCAGCAGACGCTGCAGGCGGCCGCGCGAGCGCTCAATACGGATGATGACGTCGCCAACGCCTGGTACAACATTGCGATGCTCAGCGCGGTGCAGCGAAATATGGCCGGTACGCGCGAAGGACTGCTGGAGGCGAGCAGGGCGTCGCCCAACTGGTTCAAACCGCACTGGACGCTCGCGAATCTCCTCTCGCAATCGGGCGAGAAGACGCAGGCGAAGAGACAGGCGGCGCGCGCGGCGTTTCTCGATTCCGGCCATGACCCGGAAGTAGCGGAAACTTTGGCGAAACTCAGGCACGACTGATGCGTTTTACAACTCTTTTACAACTCGTCGATCCTTTTGTCCGCGCGCTGCCAGAAACTGAGGTTGAGATGAAACGATTATCCGGACTGTTTTTTGGAAGCCTGCTCGCGGCAGGCGCCCTCTTCGGCCAGACGCCGGTCATCAGCAACGGCGGCGTTGTCGAGGCGGCCGGTTACGCCACACGCCCTGTTTCAGCAGGCAACATTGTCGCCATCTTCGGCAGCAATCTGGCCACGCAACTGACCGTGACTGACAGCGTCACGCTCTCCACCACGCTGGGCAACGTTTCGGTGACGTTCAACGGCGTAAACGCGGCGCTGCAATTCGTTTCGCCCGCGCAGATCAACGCACAGATTCCCTGGGACGTGCTGCCGCCCGGGCAGAACGGAGTCGTGAACGCCGTCGTGACCTCCGGCGGCGTGTCTTCGTCGCCGCTGGCGGTGACGATCAATCAGTTTGACCCGGGTGTTTACGCCGCGAACAGCCACGCTTTCGCGATTAATGCGCAGGATCCGAACAGCGTTCGCTATGCGTCGTTCGCGGCGCCGGTGAATACGTTCGGAACGGGCTGCGATCAGACGCCGCTGCCCTCCACGTGCGCGTACAAGGCCTTTCCGGCCCAGGTGGGCGACGTTCTCCTTGTCTACGCCGGCGGTCTCGGGCCAGTGGATAATCCGGTGCAAACCGGGCAGCTGCCGCCGGCCGGTGTGATCGCGAGGACGACGACAGCGCCGACGGTCCTCGTGAACAACGTGCCGGCGGAAGTGCTGTATTCGGGGATGTCGAGTTTTGTGGGCGTCTACCAGATCAACATCAAAGTGCCGCAGGTGGCGGCAGGAAGCGCGCTCCCGTTCCAGGTGCAGATTGGCGGCATCACGACCACGCCCAGCACCACGATCGCTGTTCAGTAGAGCGACGGTGTTCGTATGAGCAGGCCATTCGACGCGGTTGATTTCACTCTCTACCTCCGCTCACGATGGCGCGTGGCCGCCGTAGCCTGTCTCACGGCGCTCGCGATTGCAGGCACAGCGGCCGCGCTGCTGCCGCGGCGCTATACGGCAACCGCGACGCTGATCATTCAGCCGCCGGCGAGCGCCGATCCGCGCGCGGCGCTCGCGGTGAGTCCGGTCTATCTCGAATCCCTCAAGACCTACCTGAACTTCGCCACGAGCGACACGCTGTTCTCTCGCGCGCTCGATGAACTGGGCGTGCGGCGGCGCTATCCGGAAACCAGCGTGGAATCGCTCAAGCGGCGCGTACTCTCGGTGACGAAGCCGGCGGCGACCAGGCTGATCGAAATCAGCGCCACGCTCGATGAACCGCAGGAGGCAGAGCGCCTCGCGCGGTTCATTGCCGAGCAAACCGTCGCGATGAATCGCTCGCTCGATGACCATTCCGGCGACGCGGCTGTGAAACAGGCGGAAGCGAGTGTCGCGGATGCGGAAGCGCGGCTGCAGGCAGCGTCCGCGAGCGGCGGCGGTTCGGTGGAGGCACTGACGGCTGACCTGAAGGCCACGTCCGATCTGAAATACGATGTTGCGCGTGAACTGGCACAGGCCCGCACCGATCTGGCGGATCTCAAAGCGCAGGCCCGCTCCTTCGCGCCTGACGATGAAAAAGGGCAGTGGAACGCGCGGGAGATTGCCGCGACGTACGCGCGGATTCAGGACCTCGATATCCAGGAAAAGCATTTTGCCGATCAGGTCGGCACGAAGGCAGCGGCGCTCGAGCAAGCCCGGCCGTTGCGCGATGCCGTGGAAGCCGCGCGCACACGCCTGAACGAAGTGCGCGACTCAACATCCTTCCGCGGTGAACGGCTGGAGGTGCTCGATCCCGGAATTGTGCCCGAACGGCCTTCGTCGCCGAACGTTCCACTGATTCTGATCTCCGCGCTCGGTCTCGCCATCCTGGCTTCGGTTGCGTATCTCGCGGCCGCGTTCGGATACAGCCGCGCGGTGGCCGCGCATGCTGAGCGCGTCTACCATCTGCGATGAGCCAGGCTGCCCTACCGGCGGGAGGCCGGCTGCGGGCCGAGTTGGCAGTGCCTGCCGGACTCGGATTGTGGAGCGCAGCCATCGCGCTCGCGCCGGGCCCGTGGATGAAGGTCGCGCTCGCCGCACCCGCGGCGATTGCCGCGGCGACCTGTTGGACAATGCTTCGTCCGCACCGATGGTTGGGCGCGTTCTTCCTCGTTCTTCTGCTCACGCCGCCGCTCCCGATTCCCCTCGGCGACTCCGGTGTTCACACAGCGCCTCTGCTGGCTGTGCTGGGATTGCTGGCTGGACTCATCCGGATGAAAGACTGGCGAACCACACTGCCGCCGATCGCGCGGGCATTCGGCTGGTTCCTGGGCGCCCTGGTTCTGAGCCTGCCGTTTGCGGCATTCTATTCCGGACCGAATCTGGCTATACGATCGCTGCTGCGCGTTGGACTCTTCGCTATCGGCGTCTACGTCTTCCTGTGGGCGTTGAACGGACCGCGCGAAGCCAACGCGGACTCGCTGCGATTCACGCGATTCCTCTTCGTGCTCGCCATTCTGGCTGCACTATTCGCCTGCGCCGATTTCTACTTCCAGTTCCCCGCGCCGGCGGGATTTGAAGAGCAATTCGTCTGGCTGGATGACGCTGTGTTGCGGCGCGCGCAGGGGCTGTTCTACGAAGCCAGCACGCTCGGGAGTTTCTGCGCGTGTTTTCTCGTGATGTGCGTTGTGGCGCTGTTCCGCCGGCGCAGCGAAGTTCCCTGCCCGAAGCCGCTGCTCGCCATGGCCGGACTTCTCTTCGCCACGGCACTCATCTTTTCCTACTCGCGGGCTTCGATCATTGCCGTCGTGGTCGCGTGCGTGACGCTGGCGTGTCTGCGGCGCGCGCGCATCGGACGAGTGCTGGTGGGCGGCGCAGCCGCACTCTTCATCGCCGCGGCGCTCGTTCAGTATTTCGTCCCGTCATTCGCCGCAAACTACTGGGACCGCATTGCGACATCCTTCCAGGATGCGTTGGTAACCCCAAATGGCGTGCTGACGGGACGTCTCGCCACCTGGACCACACTGGCCAACTTTCTGGCGGACCGGCCGTGGCACATCCTCTTCGGCATCGGTTTCAAGACGCTGCCGTATTCGAAATTCGTGGGCACAGAGCTGGTGGCGGATAACACCTATCTGAGCCTGCTCGTCGAAACCGGCGTCATCGGCCTTGCAGCCTTCCTCTTCCTGAACTGGCGGATTTTGCGGGGTGGCTTTGCAGCCGCACGCTCACAGAATCCGCGAGCGGCATTTCTGGGCGAATGGATCTTCTGTTTCTGGATCGGCGAAATGGTGCAGATGCTTTCGGGCGATCTGGTGACGTACTGGCGCGTTCTCCCGGTCTATTTCTGGGTGCTGGGAACCGCAATGCGTGAAGCGGACGCGCGGCGATGAGAATTCTGTTTCTCGATCAGTTCAGCGAGCGCGGCGGCGCGCAGATTGGACTCCGCGAGATCCTGGATGAAACCCTGCGCCGCGGATGGCGAGCGATGGTGATGATTCCGGCTAATGGTCCACTACACCAGGATTGTGCGGATCGCGGAATTCCGTCGCGCGAACTTCCACTCTCCCGATATGCGAACGGGCATAAGACGGCGTGGGACATCGTCCGCTACGCCATCGATTCGTTGCGCGCGGCAACTGAGGTGCGGAAGGCTGTCCGGCAGTTTGAGCCGCACCTGATCTACGTCAATGGTCCGCGCGCGCTGCCCCCGGCGCTGCTCGGCGCACGTGGAAAGCCTGTTGTCTTTCACGCCCACAGCTATCTCGACCGGCGCTACACACGCGCCATCGCCAGGTGGTGCGTGGATCGCGGGCGTATGCGGGTCATTGCGATTTCGAAATTCGTCGCGCAGCCGTTCCCTGCCGCGACCATCATGTATAACGGCGTACGCGATCACGGATTTCGTGCTCGCCCTTCGACGACCGCAACGAAAACAATCGGCATCATCGGACGAATCTCTCCGGAGAAGGGACATCTCGACTTCCTTGATGCCGCGCGGCGGCTCTCTTCGAGCCACGCCGATGTTCGATTCAGAATCGTCGGTGCCGCTCTTTTCGCGGATGCGGAATACGAACGCGAGATGCGCGCTGCGGCCGCCGGACTGCCGGTCGACTTTCATGGATGGACCGACAACGTCCCTGACGCGCTCCATGAAATCGACGTGCTCGCGGTGCCCTCAGGCCCGGCCGAAGGAGCGACTCGCATCATCATGGAAGCGTTTTCGGCAGGTACGCCGGTTGTGGCGTATCCATCCGGCGGAATTCCGGAGCTCGTGCGGCATGGTGAAACCGGCCTGCTCACCGCCGCGCGAACAGGCCGCGCACTCGCGGCGGCGATGGAAAGTCTGCTCAGCGAATCACCTCTAATGGAGCGCCTGTCCATCCAGGCGCGCCGCGTCTGGGAGCAGCGCTTCCAACTCGAACGCTGCCAGCGCGAACTGGGTGATCTTATTGTGGAAGCCTGTGCCACCACCACCGGACGCCGCTCCCGATCAACGGCGGCAACGTCCGCGCATGGTGAACGGCTCGGATTGCGATGAATCGGACGCGTCCGAAACCTCGTCGCATCTGAAGAATGAAATCTTCCTCGCGATCGTGCGCATCCAGCCAGAATCCGGGCAAGCGCCGCGGAAGGAGTCTGCGGCTCACGCGATTCCGGGCGAGGCAAAGCTGCAGAAACACCTCGTCTTTGTTCGGCTTCGTGACCGCATGAACAGGCGAAAACGCGAACAGCCGGAACCAGCGCTGGATGTCGGCCGGAAGGTCGCGCGCGCAGTCTTGAGCCACGGGATGCATATGGCAACCGAACCAAACCGACGCGAGACGGAAAGCGATTCCTTCCGCCAGACCGGCCTCCTCCCACTGCTCCCAGAACGAATTGTCTGCCGAAGAACGATCGAGGAACTGCGCCAGCTCGTAAACGTGCAGGATTCGCAGGCTGCCACGAAGAAGATGCCGCACCGCATGCCAGCATGCATAACGAAGCGCATCCGCGGGATGCAGTGCTGGCAGACGAAGGCCCTCGATTTCCGCGATGCCTCGCCGTTCCCAGAATCGCTCCGCGCCACGTGCTTCGAAGCCGAGCAACGGATTGCAGAATCGGAAGTGCAACTCCGCCGCGAGAGGCTGATCGGGATCAAAATAATCGCCGCGCCACCGCCATCCGGTGCGGCGCACCATCACCGGCAGATGGTCGGAACCTTTCGATTCTCCTTGGCAAGCGCTATAGCCGAGCGACTCCAGCGCCCGCAGTGCTCCATTCGCCATCGCGGCCGGGCCATACAGATCAATGTCATATTGCGGGCGATGCCGTGGCTCCTCGTTCCAGAGCCCGGCGTGCGTGAGGCCTTTCAGCACGAGAAACTCCACGCCATGGGCCTCCATAGTGGCGGCGATTTCGCGATGCGCCTGTAGAATTCGTTCATGCCGCACGGCATTCCGCGCGAGCCTTGAACGGAGCGCTTCGGGTGCGGCATCACCAAATCGAGCCGCGAGCGCAAGCGAAATATGCGCTCCGTCGCAGAGAGCCAGAAACTCGGGCCATTTTCTGGCCGGCAGCGCTTCAAGCTCATGCGCGTAGTCGCCATCGAAGCGGAGCGCGCGGACCGCGGTCATCAACATCTGAGCCCGCGCAGCACTGCCTCCGCGCCCTCCAGCGTCGAATACTCCAGCCGTACCGCCGGCAGCGATGCAAAATGCGCAAGCGTCGCCCGCTGCCTCTCGCGAATTGCCGCATCGCCGAAGAATACCGCTTCATCGAGACGCCGCATGGCTTCCTCCGCTGCAATCTCGCTGACACGCGCTCCGCCCGCAGCGCTCCGTTCCAGAAACACGAGATGACTCGCCCTCGCCCGCAATGTGGTCTGCAATCCCAGCCGATCCGTCCCGATCTCGATCGACGCTTTCCCGTTCGGCCGCACCATCGCCGGCCACTCCGCCAGCTCAGGAAAAAGCTCCGCCGCGGATTCACGGAACCGGATGGAGAACGGCCGGCCAACCACCGAGAAATCCGCCGAATCATGCAGCAGATGGGTTGCGTCGCCCGAAAGGAATGTCCAGCCCCGGCGTGCGCACCCGTATGCCAGGCACGTCTTGCCCGCAAACGCGTCGCCGCAGAGAATCATGGCGCGCCCATCCAACGCCACGCAGGAAGCATGCACAAACGCGAAATGCCGGGGAGCCAGCAGCAGATACGTCAGCGGCTTCAGGAAAAAGTAGCTGAAGTACGCAGTCTCTGACGCAACATCGCGGGTCAGATGAATCTCGCCTGTGCCGAGGGAAAGATTCCCGCGTGCGTAGTTCTTCGGACTCCCCACAACTGACACCCAGGCGTCCGCGAACTCGACCCGCGGCGCCTCCCCCGCAGTCTCACGCCCTTCCGCGACCACGACCCGAATCCGCACAGGATCACTTGCTGAAACACGCGAATAACGCGACCACGCGCATTCAGCCGCCGCCACGACCTCCCGCGCATCGGTCTCGATCTCGACAGGAAATCCCATGGGGCAGAACATCATCCCACCAGCAGACGCCGCGGTGACCGGAATCCGCGTCCGCCCTCCCATTCGATCGGCGCCCGCAATGTCAGCGAACCGAAACGATCCAGCAATGCCGAAGTCGCGGCCGTCATAGTCATCCGGATCAGCGCGCTTCCCGCGCACGCATGCAGCCCGAACCCAAGCGACAGGTGCGCGGGTCCCCGACGTGCGAGATCGAGCCGATCTGGATCGCCGAACACCAGTGGATCGCGATTGGCCGATGCAAGCCGCAGCACAATCCGCTCATCGGCCGCGATTGGCGCGCCCGCCAGCGTCACCGCCGCCGATGCATGCCGGAACACCATATCGGGAATCGAAGCCAGCCGCAGCATCTCCTCCACAGCTCTCGGAAGCAGCACCGGCGCGGTCCGCAGCCTCTCCCGCGCTTCCGGATGCCGCAACAGCACCGCCCATCCGTTTGCCAGCAGACACGCCACGGTCCGCGAAATCGCAACGAACGTCGGGCCCGGCATCGGAAACGTGGAGTTCGCAAAGTATCTCGCCAGCGCGTGATCCGCCTGGGTCGCCCATTGCCGCAGATCCTCATCGAGCGGTTCAGCGGCGGCGTGCGAGACAATCCGCGCTTCGGCGGCGAGCGAATTCCAGTCTGCGGGAGGAACTCCAGTCACGATGCCGGCCGCGGCGAGACACCACGGCTCAATAAACTCAGCCAACAGATCGACGGGCCCGCGAGGCCGAACATCGATGGCAATCGCCTTCATTCTCGCGTGCCACTCCGCCATGCGCGCAGGCGAGAAGCAATCGAGGATCTGCGCCCGCAGCGCGTGCTGAGCCGCTTCATCCGGAATCCTGAACGGCTTCCGGCTGAGCGGCGCGACCGGCCACAAAGCCGGCTCGCGCAGAGCGGCCTTCACCTCGTCATAACGGCTGAACTCGCGGAGTCCCAGCTCCGGATTCACACGAGTTTCGGCGGCAACTGCGGGGCTCATCGCGCCGCCAACTCCGCCAGATTGCGTACGCGCCACGATTGATAGACGCCGTGCACGTAGAAGAATTCCTGCGCGACGGTGATCTGCTCATCGTGTATCAGCCGCGCGATGAAAAACGTATGGCTGCCCAGACGCATCGATGTTTCGATCTCGATCTCGCGGACCCGCACCGCGAAATCGGGCACCGGAAATCCAAACACCGGCGAAGACCACGATGCGAATGGCAGCTCCGAAAGATCAATCGAAGACTTCAGATGATTTCGCCCCAGGCCTTTGGCAAGGGCGGCTTCGCTCAGCGGCACATTGCTGATGGCGGCGCGCCGGGCCTTGACCACAATGGGCGCGGCATGGCGCGTGCTGTTCAGCGCGAACGCGAACCTGTTTTCGCTGATTGGGCCCATAAGATTCATCGGGAACACATTGCCCTCTTCTCCATGCCGCACACTCACCAGCACCACCGGCCGCGGACAAATGAAGAACGCCACCATCGTGTGCGCATCGCGCGGCGTGATTTTGATTTCGGGATTGTTGTTGAAGCGCCACCGGCGGTACGCCAGATAGGCGAAATGCGCCCACAGGCGCAGTCGCGGCAGACAATAGTTCGAGCTGCCGCGGATCCGGAACAGTCGCAGCCCGTCATCCCCGAACACCTCGCCGGAGCCAGCCAGCCGGATCTCCCCCAGCAGCCGTCTCGCCCCGCGCCGCTCCCGGAAGCGCAGCGAAAACTTTATCCTGCTTCGAGCTGGAATGACCCACCCAGGATCGAACACGACGCCGATGATCAGCGGATCCACGCACGCCATCACATGCCGGCTCGTGACATCACGAGGTTCTCCTGCACCGTGAAGCCACACGGTAATCTCCCCCTGCGGGTCACGCATCCCCACCGTGACCTGCTGCGGAAAAATGGAATCGCCCATGGCGAGGCGTTTGAACGCCTGAAACACAGGGAGGCTCATGGACCGGTTATTACTTTTGAGTTCGGGAGAGACGGCTGCGGAACAATCAGGCAGCAGCCGCGATGCGTCCTTCGCCGGCAGCCGGACGGCTTTTCGGCGTGCGGCCCCCCAGCACCGCATTCAGCTTGCGCCGCGCGTTCACGATATACGCCTTCGCCCCGCTCGGATTGCCCAGCATCAACTGGCGGGTAATGATCGCGAGCGGAAGCCCGTGCCCGTAATGCAACGCCATCACGCGCGCCTCAAGCGGCGTGAGCGTGCGGTGGATCAGCGCCCACATCGCCTCGAATGCCTGGCTGTTCGCCAGGCGCGCGTGCGCTTCGGTGCCGTCCGATCGCGCCACCGCCGGCGAGACAAGATCCGCGCCTTCAATCGGATCGCGCCCGCACTTCTTCAGCGCGTTCATGCAATAGTTGCGCGTGATGACGTAGAGCCAGGTGGAAAGGCTCGAATCCCCGCGAAACGTATGGCGATAACGGAACGCGCGCAGAAACACTTCCTGCGCCAGATCATTGGCCCCTTCGCGATTGCGCGTCAGCCGGCGGCACCAACTCAGAACGCGGCCCTGATAGCGGCGGTGCATCTCCGCGAATACCTCGTTGCCCCTCGCCCTGTCCGTCTCGTTGCGCAGCAGAAACATAAGCGATTCGTCGCTCACCGCGTCCATACTGTCGAGCCCGATGCGGCAAACCGCCTCCCGCAGATCCCAACTTTGTTCCATGAGTCGATCGTAGGGACTTGCGAAATGTTACTTGCGCGGGAGTTGTAAACAGATTGTGAAATCACTCGCCGGAAGCCGCATGCCGCGGCAGCACCAGAACCGGACCGCCGCTCCGAGCCACCGAACGCGTCTTTGGAGACCACATCTCGCCAATGGCATCGAGAAAGCGCTTCTGGAAAACCTGCTCAGAAAAACCTGCGGCGTAATCGATCAGGGCCTGTGGATCCATATGCGGCTCAATGCGATCGAAGGAACGGAGTGCTTCGGCGAGCGACGCCTCGTCGGATTCCGGGTACAGAATGCCCTGCCCGTTCCCCACAATTTCCACCGCCCCGCCCCGCGCCACCGCCAGCACCGGCTTGCCGCTCGCCAGCGCCTCCACCATCGTGATGCCGAAATCCTCCTCGCCCGGCACAATCAGCGCCCGGCAGCGTGAATAGAGATCGCGAAGCCCGGTTTCCGTGACGCGCCCACAGAATTCCACGGAAGGCCCGACGAGTTTTTTCAACGACTTGTATTCTGGCCCCGCGCCCACCACCTTCAGCCGCCGGCCCGATTGCGCGAAATACCGGATCGCGTAATCGAGTTTCTTGTACGGCACCATCTCCGCCACCATCAGGAAGTAATCTTCCGGCGGTTGATAGCGGAACGTATCCACCGCAACCGGCGGATGCACCACACTCGATCGCCGCCGGTACGTCCGCCAGATCCGCCGCTTTACGTTGACGCTGTTTGCAATGAAGCCGTCCACGCGCGCCGCCGTCGCGTAATCCCATAGCCGCATATAGTTTGCGATGGGAGCGAGGGCCGTCCGACGGACCCAGTTCTCACTGTATTCGTGCCGGTGTGCAGGATAAAGCTCCCACAGATACCGCATCGGTGTGTGGCAATAACAGAAGTGCCGCGAAGTGGCCGACGTCAGAACGCCTTTCGCGGGCCCGGATTCGCTGCTGATGATCAGATCGTACGGCCGCAGATCGAAGTCTTCGAGCGCCATCGGCATCAGCGGCAGCAGCGAGCGGTGGGCGCGCCGCAATGGATTCAGGAATGACGCCTTCACGTTGCGGCTGCGAATCAGCGGCGAAACCGCGCCCGGCTCATAGAAAAGCGTGAAGATATCCGCTTCCGGAAACGTGCGGCAAAGGGCTTCCAGCACCTTCTCGCCGCCGCGCATCCCGAGCAGCCAGTAATGAACCAGGGCGACGCGCATGGCTTAATCCCTCAGACACTTGTGAACGTCTGCCGGAACACTTGCGTGCCGCCGAAATTCGTTCCCTGGCGCGCTACGCGAGGTCTATTTCGATAGCAGCGGTTTGCGCTCATTTTCCGGCAATGACGTCCCGAAAAGTGGTCTTCTTCTTTCCCGCCTTCTCCAGCCAGGAGGCCACGGCTCCGCTCGGCATTCTCGCGGTCGCCACGCCCCTTTTGCGCGCCGGATACGAAGTGCGGCTGATCGACTCGACCATCACGCCGAACTTCGAGCAAACCGTGGTGGAAGAAATGCGCGATGCGCTCTGCCTCGCCGTCTCGCTGGTCACGGGCCCGATGATTCGCGAAACCGTGCGGGTGGCGCGGGCCGTCAGGCTTCGCTATCCGGAGAAGCCGGTTGTGCTCGGCGGCTGGCATCCCTCGCTGCTGCCGGATCAGACGCTGGCTGCCGATTGTGTCGATATCGTCGTCAAAGGTCAGGGCGAGGATGCGTTGCTCGAAGTCGTGGACCGCATTCGCGCGGGTGAGTCGATGGAGGGCATCGCCGGCATTGGGTACAAGGACGACGACGGGCGTCTGCGTTTCAACGCGCCGCGCGCGCTTCGGCCAATCCGCGAGATGCCGTCCAAGGCGTATCACCTCGCCGATTTCGATGCCTATGAGCGCGTCTGCGGACGCCGCTGGGCGATGTACACATCCAGCCTCGCCTGCCCTTACAACTGCGCCTACTGCACGAATGAAGGAGTATACGGCCGCAAGTGGAATGCGCTCGACGCTGAACAGGTAGCCGAAGAAACCACGGATCT
Source organism: uncultured Solibacteraceae bacterium (assembly GCA_964590625.1). GTDB lineage: Bacteria > Acidobacteriota > Terriglobia > Bryobacterales > Bryobacteraceae > BOG-234. The sequence continues at coordinate 11,719 of CAZPZE010000115.1, read as the reverse complement.
GGTGAGCCGCTACGGTCTCTCGCTGCTCTGGATTGTCGACGACAATTTTCTCGTCGATCGCGAGCGCGCTGTCGGCATCGCGGAAGGCATTCTGCGGCGCGGCGTGAAATTCGACTGGAGTATTCAGGCGTCCACCAATCTCGTCAACCGGCTCAGCGTGGAAGAGCTCAGGCTGCTGAAGCGCTCGGGGCTTTCTCAGGTCGCGCAGGGTGCGGACAGCGGCTCGCGCAAAGTCATGCACCTGATGAACAAGGATTTTCAGAAAGTGGAAACCGTATATGAAGCGGCCGCGCGGCTCACGGAAGCGGGCATCCGGCCGTCCTTCAACATGATCTTCGGCTTTCCCGGCGAAGAGGAAAAAGACCGCCGGGATTCCATTCGAATGATTATGGAGATCTGCCGCCGATTTCCCGGCGCCGAATTCTGGACCAACATCTTTACGCCCTATCCCGGCTCACCCGTGATGCAGCGGGCGTTTGAGCTCGGCCTCGATGTGCCCAAAACACTCGACGGCTGGGCCGATTTCTTTCCGCGCTACACCGTGCTGCCCTGGCTCAAGGGTAAACGTCATCGCGAGCTGCAGACAATGCGCGAATACCTGCGTCTCGCATTCCGGCGCATCCCGATCGGCGTGCGCCAGACCACGCGTCTCGAGCGTGTCGTCCACGGCATGATCGGCGTCACAGCGCGCTGGCGCCTCGATCACGGCTTCTACTCCATTCCACTTGACCTCAAAGCGAAGGAGTGGGTATCGAAACTGGTGGCCCCGCCGAAGCCGAAGGTGGATGCCCAGCGGCTCGAATCGGAAGTGGTCACATGCTGAAGCCAGTTATTCTCACGCATGCGAATCACGTGCGCTCTGATGCGAAGCAGACCGCGCGAATGCAGCCGTATCCACCGCTGCAGACGCTGCTCGCGGCCGGAATGCTCAGGAGCAACGGAATACCCGTCCGCTTCTTCGACCCCGCGCTCGAAGACACATTGGCCGATCTTCACCGCAAGTTCGAGAGGATGCTGCAGCGCGAACGGCCGCGCCTGGTTGTCGTCTGCGATGACGATTTCAACTTCCTCACCAAGATGTGCCTGCTGCACAATCGCGAGCTCTCACTCTGGTTTGCGGAGCGCGCGCGTGCGGCCGGGGTTCCGGCCATCGTGCACGGTTCCGATTCCGCCGATCATGCGCTGCTCTATCTCGAAGCAGGCTTCTCCGCGGTCATCCGCGGCGAAGTGGAAGATGCGCTGCTCGATTATGTGCAGGGCCGCGCACCCGAAGCGATTCCCGGCGTGATCTGCCGCAGCGCGAATGGCTCCGTTCACTTCGGGCCGCCGCGCATTCCCCGCTCCGATCTGGATTCGCTTCCGCTCCCCGCCTGGGACCTCGTCGACATCAATCGCTACCGCGAAGCATGGATGGAAGCCCATGGATATTTCTCGCTCAACATGGCCTCCAGCCGCGGCTGTCCGTTCCGGTGTAACTGGTGCGCCAAGCCGATCTACGGCAACAGCTATCACGCGCGCTCGCCGCGAGCCGTCGCGGCTGAGATGGCACTCCTGCACGATACGTACAAGCCGGACCACATCTGGTTTGCGGACGACATCTTCGCCCTCTCCGGCCGCTGGACCGCGGAGTTTGCCGGCGAAGTGTGCCGCCTCGGCGCCAGCATCCCGTTCAAAATGCAATCGCGCTGCGACCTCATGACGCCGGAAGCCGCCGCCGCTCTGAATCGCGCCGGATGCGCGGAAGTCTGGATGGGAGCGGAGTCGGGTTCGCAGAAAATTCTGGATGCGATGGAGAAAGGCATCACGGTCGCCGACATTTACAGCGCGCGGGAAAATCTCCGCCGCCAAGGGATTCGCGCCTGTTTCTTTCTGCAGTTCGGCTATCCCGGTGAAGCGTGGGAAGAGATCGAAGAAACCATTCGCATGGTGCGCGAGACCGCGCCCGATGACGTTGGCATCTCGGTTTCCTACCCGTTGCCCAACACGCGCTTCCACGAGATTGTGGCGGCTCAACTGGGCTCGCGCGCGAACTGGAAAGACAGCGGCGACCTCCGCATGATGTATCGGGGCTCGTGGTCCACCGAGTTTTATCGCGAACTCGCGAATGCGATCCACGCCGAAGTTCGCGGCGAGTCGCGTCCGCGGTGGGACAAAGTCTATGCGCTGCGCGATTCCGCACGTCTGGCCGAGGTGGCGTGATGCGCCTGCTGCTCACCCACGGCTATTTCATCGCCGAAGATCCCAAAGAGCAGAAGATCATGAAGCCTTATGCGCCGCTGGGGATTCTCTATCTCTCTGCGCATCTGCGAGCGCGCGGCTTCGACGTCGAAATTTACGATTCCACTTTCGGCACGCTGGCCGAGCTGATCTCCATCGTGCAGCGAGGGCCCGCCGGCGTGCTCGGCATCTACGGCAATCTGATGACGCGCGGAAACGTGCTTCGCATCATCGCTGCCGCGAAGGACGCGGGATGGCTCGTGATGCTCGGCGGCCCCGAGCCCGCGAATTACGAAACCGAATTCCTCGCGGCGGGCGCGGACCTGATCGTGAAAGGAGAAGCCGAGAATTCTCTCGAACAACTGATGCGTGCGGGTTTCGCCCGTGTGGCGTGGCCCGGCATTCCCGGCCTGATCTTCCAGACGAAAGGTATCGTGGATACCGGATCACCGCGTCTCCTCGAAAATCTCGACGCACAGCCGTGGCCGGACCGTGAGCGCGTCGATATTCCCCGCTATCTCCGCACCTGGCGCGAGCATCATGGCAAGTCGAGCATCTCCGTGATCACCGCGCGCGGCTGCCCCTATCGCTGCAACTGGTGCAGTCACTCGGTCTACGGCCATTCGCACCGCCGGCGTTCGCCCGCGTCGGTCGCGGCCGAAGTCGAATGGATCCTCGATCGCTATAACCCCGACATGCTGTGGATGGCCGATGACGTCTTCACCATCCATCACGGCTGGCTGGCCGGTTACGCGGACGAACTCACGCGCCGCGGCATTCGCATTCCTTTCGAATGCATCACACGCGCCGATCGCATGAATGAAAACGCAGCCGACCTTCTCGCGGGGCTGAATTGCTCGCGCGTCTGGATCGGTTCGGAAAGCGGATCGCAGCGCATTCTGGATGCGATGCAGCGAGGTGTCACCCTCGCGCAGGTCCATCAGGCCGTTGCGCTCTGCAAATCGCGCGGCATGGAAACCGGCATGTTTCTGATGTGGGGATATGACGGTGAGCAGATCGAAGACATCGAAGCCACTGTCGGACTGGTGAAGCAATGCCGACCGGACGTGTTCCTGACCACGATCTCCTATCCGATCAAAGGCACGCCTTACTTTGAGAAAGTCGCGGACCGCGTCGTCACTGCTGGCCCGTGGCGCGAAACCACGGACCGTGAGGCGGCTATTCGGGGCCGCCATTCGCGGAATTTCTATCGTCACGCCGACGACTTGCTGCGCAGCGAAATGGCCGAAATTACCGACGCCGCCCGCATCGCGGCTGCCCGCGGAAACCTCGCCATGACTGCCGCCGAGGTGGAAGCGTGACCGCCACCTCATTCGACCGGGTCGCCTCTTCTTATCAAGCGCTCTGGAGCGGCACACCCGCGGGAGAAATGCAGCGCGATGCGGTCCGGCAATTCATCGCACCGCTGTTTCCCGCCGGCAGCCGTGTTCTGGACATCGGATGCGGAACAGGCGATGACGCACTTCCCCTGCAAGCGCGCGGCGTTGCCGTCACCGGAATCGATGCCTCGCCCGAAATGGTGCGAATCGCGCGGGAACGCGGTGTCACGGCCAGCGTCCGGCGAGCCGAAGATCTCGCTGGCATCGAGGGATCATTCGACGGCATCTTCTCGAACTTCGGCGCATTGAACTGCGTGGAACATCTCTTCGAGCTGCGGGAACCGCTGGCACGCCTGACGCAACCCGGCGCATGGCTCGCCCTTTGCCTGATGGGCCGCTTCTGCGCCTGGGAAACAATCTGGTATCTTCTGCGCGGCGACCTCTCTCGCGCCACCCGCCGCTGGAACGGCGAAGCATCCTCATCGCTCGCCCCGCGCGTCTTCTATCCCACAGTCGCGAGCGTCCGCAGCGCGTTCGAACCGGATTTCGCTCTCCACTCCTGGCGCGCTATCGGCCTCGCCGTCCCGCCTTCATACGTGACCGGACTTTCAGCCGCCACCATTCGCCGTCTCGCGAATCTCGACCGGTATGCGTCCGGCGTGCCGCTGCTCCGCGCTCTCAGCGATCACCGCCTCCTGCTCTTCCGAAAGGCGCCGTCATGCTGATGGATCCAGCCGCCCGCCGCACATTTCTTGAGCAATACGCCGTCATCCGGCGCGCCGAAGGCCGCGGATCGAACAATCCCGACTACTATCGCGCGCTTCCGTTTCACGATCTCAGCGGGCGCAACGCAGTGCAATGGGAAATCCGCGCACGCAGTTATCGCCATTTCGAACGCACGATTCTTCCGGATCTCGAACGCAAAGCGAAACGGCCTCTGCGCATTCTCGATCTCGGCGCCGGCAACGGCTGGATGTCGAACCGGCTCCGCCAGCGCGGTCATCGCCCTGTCGCGATCGACATTTTCACCGATCCGCTCGATGGCCTCGGCGCCCTCGCCCATTACCAGACACGCCCGGACGGTGTCGCCGCCGAATTCAACGTCCTGCCGATCCGCGACGAATCGATTGACGTCGCCATCTTCAACTCATCCTTCCACTATTCGTCCGACTACCGGCGCACATTGAACGAAGTCCGCCGTTGCCTTCGCCGCGACGGCTGCTTCCTCGTGATCGACTCACCGGTTTACGAACAACCGGGCCACGGCGAACAGATGCGCGCGGAGCGCCAGGACTTCTTCGCCCGCACCTACGGATTCCGCTCCGAATCGCTCGGCAGCATCGAATATCTGGACGAGCCGCTCCTTGCATCACTCGCGACCGAACTCTCGATCGACTGGCAGCGCTCTTACCCCTGGTATGGCTGGCGATGGGCGCTGCGTCCCTGGCAGGCGCGGCGCGAAGGACGCCGTCCGCCATCGCGCTTCTTCATCCTGGTGGGCAGATTTCGATGATTATTCTCCTCCATCCGCGCACCGGCAAGCCGAAGAACCGCCGCTTTCCGCTGGCGATTCTCTCCATCGCCGCCGTGCTCGAAGGGCGCGAAGAATACGTGATCGTTGACGGCAATCTCGATCCGCGTCCCGGCGCCACGATGGAAACCTTCGCCGCCGCGAATCGCATCGAACTGCTCGCGGTTTCCGTGATGCCCGGCCCCCAGATGGTGGCCGCCATCGGCCTCTGCCGCGAGTTTCGAAAACGCCATCCGGAAGTTCCCATCGTGTGGGGCGGCTACTTCCCTTCGCTCTATGCAGACGCCGCGCTCAACGCCGGCTACGTGGATTACTGCGTCCGCGGCCAGGGCGAGGAAACGCTTCTCGAACTGCTCGACGCGCTGCGCGGCAACCGCGCGCTCTCCAGCGTTCAGGGACTTTCGTTCACGGACGCTTTCGGCCTCCATGCCCACAACTCCGCGCGCCCGCTGCGGTCGCCGAATGATTTCCCGTGGCTGCCGTACCACCGTCTCCCGGTCGAAAAATATCTGCTCCCTACATTTCTCGGCCGCCGCACAGCCGTGCATCAGGCGAGCATCGGCTGCCCGTATCACTGCCGGTTCTGCGGCGTCGTGCCCATCTTCGAAGGCCGGCAGAAAACGGAAACACCGCAGAGAACCGCCGCCATCCTCACCAGCCTCCACGAACGCTACGCCATTGACGCCGTTCAGTTCTACGACAACAACTTCTTCCTGAACGAAAGCCACGCGCGCGAACAGGCGGACCTCATCGCGCCGCTCAACCTCCGCTGGTGGGCGGAAGGCCGTATCGACGCGTTCCTCCGCTATTCCGACGCCACGCTCCGCGCTCTCCGCAAAGCCGGCGCCACCATGATCTTCTTCGGCGCGGAATCCGGGTCCGACGCCGCTCTCGCCAGCATGAACAAGCAGATCACCTCGGCGCAGACGCTCGAGCTCGCACGGCGCATTCGGGAATTCGGTATCATTCCCGAATTCTCTTTCGTCGTCGGCGATCCGGCCAACCCCGAAGAAGACACCCGCAACACGATCGATTTCGTGCGCCGCATCAAACGTCTCAATCCCGAAGCCGAAATCATCGTCCAGCACTACATCCCCGTTCCGAATCCCGAAGGGATGTACGGCGCCGTCGAAGGCAGGATTCAATTTCCCTCCACGCCGGACGAATGGGCCACCGACCGCTGGCTCAACTTCACCATCCGCCAGGATCCGCAACTCCCCTGGCTGCCCCGCTCGGTTCGCCGCCGCATCGACAACTTCGAGCTCGTCATCAATTCGCGCTGGCCCACCATTCAGGATGTGCATCTGCCGCGCTGGGGTCGATGGCTCCTTCAATCCCTGAGCTCCTGGCGCTACTCGCTCGGCGTCTACGCCATACCCTTCGAGCTCGAATGGGCCCATCGCTTCGTTTCGCTGCGCAAGCCGCGCTGGGAGAGCCTCTGATGACAGTCACCGCCGCGCAGGGTTATGAAATCTGGTCGGAACGTTACGATGCCGATCCCAATCCGCTCCTCGCCCTCGAAACGCGTGTGCTGCTCCCGCGCCTCGGCAACCTCGCACAGAAGACCGTGATCGACGCCGCCACCGGAACCGGCCGCTGGATGTCGATCGCCTCCGCCATGGATGCAAACGCGCTCGGCCTCGATTTCTCCCCCGCGATGCTCGCCATCGCCGCCCGAAAACCAGCACTCCGCGCACGCCTGATTCAGGGCGATCTGCGCGCGCTGCCATTCCGCTCCGCGTTCGCCGATCTGGCGATCTGTTCGTTCGCCCTCAGCTATCTCCCGTTCGCCTCCGGAGCCTTCAGTGAACTCGCGCGCGTCTCGCGCCGCGTGATCGTGAGTGACATGCATCCTTCCGCCATGCTCAAAGGCTGGAAGCGTTCGTTCCGGAGCGGCGGAAAATCGTGGAGCATCGATCACTACTATCACCGCCGCGCCGATCTCGAACGAACCGCTCACGCCGCCGGAATGAAACTCGCGTGGACGATCGAAGCAGCGTTTGATCTCCCCGAGCTCAGCCAATTCGTCGCCGCCGGAAAACGCCATCTCTTCGACGAAGCCGCCCGCACCCCTGCCCTCTTCGCCGCCTGCTGGACACGCAACGAATGCGACTGACCGGAGCCAGAATCGCGACAGGTCCGCGCACCACCACGCACCGCGATCTCACGATCCGCGATGGCCGCATCCACTTCGACGCAAGCGCGGATCAGAGTGTCGATCTGACCGGCCATCTCCTCCTTCCTGGCTTGATCAATGCGCACGATCACCTGGAATTCAATCTCTTCCCCCGCCTCGGCAATCGCCTTTACGCCAACGCGCGCGAATGGGCCGCGGATATCTACCGTCCCACGCAATCGCCCGTCGCCGAGCATCTCGCAGTGCCGAAGCGCGTGCGGCTCTGCTGGGGCGGCCTCCGCAATCTGTTGAGCGGCGTCACCACCGTCGCGCACCACAATCCGTTTGAGGAAGAAATCTTCGATGCGCGCTTTCCCGTGCGTGTGCTGCGCCGGTTCTCCTGGGCCCATTCGCTCGACTTCAGCCCTGATCTCCTCACGCCCTATCGCGACACGCCCGAAGATTCCCCGTTCATCATCCACGCCGCCGAAGGCATCGACGCAAAAGCCGCATCCGAGATCGCTCACCTCGATGACCTCGGCGTCCTCGGCCCGCGCACCGTGCTCGTCCACGCCCTCGCCGCCGGCCCGCGCGAAATCGCACTCCTGCGCGAACGCGGCTCCGCGGTCGTCTGGTGCCCCGGCTCCAATCTCTCGATCTACGGCCGAACTGTCTCGCGCGAAGTTCTCGATTCCGGCATCCCCATCGCCCTCGGCACCGACTCCGCCCTCACGTTCCACGGCGATCTCGCCGACGAGCTGCGCACCGCGCATTCGCTCGGCATCAGTCCCGAACGCCTCTATCGCATGGTGACCACCGATGCCGCATTCATTCTTCGACTCACCAGCGGCGAAGGCGAAATTCGCGAGGGCGGCGTCGCCGATCTCATTGCCGTCGAAGATCGCGGCCAGACTCCTGCTGAAGCGCTGCTCGATCTCCAGCCGCGCATGGCGATCATCGACGGCCGCATCCGTCTCGTCGCCGGCGCTCTTGCATCACACACAACGCTGAATCGAATCGACGTCGAAGACCGAGGCGCCTTCTACGTCGATGCCGACGTCGCTCATCTCGCGCGCGAAGCCAGCGCCGCCCTCGGCCCCACACTCACGCTCGCCGGAAAGCGCATCGCCGCATGATCGAAAAACTCCCCATCCTCGTCCTCAATCCGCACAACCGCTGCAACTGCCGCTGCGTCATGTGCGACATCTGGAAGCGCGATACCGTCCAGGAAATTACGCCCTCACAACTCGCATCTCAGCTCGAAAGCATCGAAGCGCTCGGAGTCGAGTGGGTCGTATTCACCGGCGGCGAAGCTCTCATGCATTCCGATCTGCGCAGCCTCTGCGCTCCGCTGCGCGCGCGCCACATCCGCCTCACGCTCCTCAGCAGCGGGCTGCTCCTCGAACGCTATGCAGCGCAAATCGTCGAGGATTTCGACGACCTCATCGTCTCGCTCGACGGCCCCGCCGCAATTCACGATCGCATCCGCCGTATCGACCGCGCCTTCGATCGCCTCCGCGCCGGCATCGAACTCATCCGCACACTGCGCCCTGAATTCCCCATCGCAGCCCGCTGCACCGTCCAGCGTGAAAACGCCGCCGCACTGCTCGACACCTGGCGCGCTGCGCACGAACTCCGCCTCAACTCCATCTCCTACCTCGCCGCCGACCTCACTTCGGACGCCTTCAATCGCCAACCCGGCCCGATCCCCCACATCGAACCCGACTCCCGCCTCCTCGAAACAGAGATCGACCGCCTGATCGCCACCGGCGAATGCGGCAGCTTCATCGCCGAATCGCCCGCGAAGCTGCGCCGCATCGCAAACCACTTCCGCGGCGAATTCGAATCCCCCGCCTGCAACGCCCCGTGGGTTTCCGCAGTCATCGAGGCCGACGGCGCCGTCCGCCCCTGCTTCTTCCACCCGCCTGTCGGACGCCTCAGCAGCGGAACCACACTCCGCGACGTCCTCAACAGCCCTCAGGCCATCACCTTCCGCAACCAGCTCGATATCGCAACCAACCCCATCTGCCGACGCTGCGTCTGCTCTCTCAATAAGCCCCGCGCCGCGTCAATACGCAGCGAAGCGTCCGCCCCAGAATCCACAGATCCATCCAGACCGACCAGTTCCGCACATAATACTCATCGAGCCGCACCCGTTCCTCATACGTTGTATCGTTGCGGCCCGAGACCTGCCACAATCCCGTGATCCCCGGCAGCACTTTTGTATAAAGCTCGATCCCCTCGCCGTACCACGCCGCCTCGTCAGCAGCAATCGGACGCGGCCCCACCAGACTCATCTGCCCGCGGAAAACATTCCAGAGCTGCGGCAGCTCATCAAGACTGAATTGCCGCAGGAATCGCCCGCCTGGCGTAAGCCGCGGATCATCACGCAGCTTCCGGTTCTTCCGCCATTCGATTCGCCGCGCCGCATCGCCCTCCAGATAATCCATGAGCCGTGCGTCCGCATCCCGCATCATGGTGCGGAACTTCCAGGCGCGAAACACCCGGCCATCCTTCCCGATCCGCGGCTGCGAATAAAACACCGGACCTCGCGACGTCAGCCGCACGAGCGCCGCAACCGCAGCGAAAACCGGCGCGAGCGAAATCGCCGCCATTACCGAAAGCCCGAAATCCACCGCGCGCTTCGCCACACGCGGTCCGCCATGCAGCAGATTCTGCGAAATCTCGAGCCCGAGCACGCCGCCCAGATCGCGCGTCGATCCCCACAGCATTCCCAGCTCAGCCACATTCGGAATCACGAGAAAATGGCGGAACCGGTGGGCGTAGCGGCGCAGGATCTCCTGCAGCCGCGCCGGTGCCACGTCCGGCATCGCGACGATCGCATAGCTCAGCCCATACTGATCCGCCACGAGCGGGGCCAGCGCCAGAGAACCCGGATCGTCCTCCAGCACCACCGCCACCTTCAGCCCGAGCGATGGCTGCGCCCGGAGCAACTCCACCACCCGGCCCGCTCCGAAGACCACCACCGGAATTCCCCACCACCGCTTCCGCGCGAAAACCGAGCGCACCAGATTCCGGAGCAGGATCACCAGCAGAATACTCAGAGCCCAGGCGCCGGTAAAAGCCAGGCGGGAGAACAGGATGCCGGTCTTCGAGAGGAACGTCCCCGCCATCATCATGAGGTAAACAACGGAATTCGCGTAGAACACTCCGCGCAGCTCGCGCACCGGATGGATCCCCACCCCCGGATACAGTCCCATCGCGGCATAGACGACGGCAAATCCCGGTAGCAGCGGGACAAAACGAGCGTAGTCCGCCAGCAGGAACTGGCCCCCCAGCGCGTGCCGAATCACGACGGCGGCGGAAAAAGCCGTCCAGAACCCCGCGATGTCTGCCGCCAGAACCGCGATCTGCGTCGCTAAACGGCTGCCACCACAGCGGTTAGCCCCCAGCTCCGGGCTTACGCGTGGCGCGGACTCAGCAGAAACGGCCCCCACATTGAGTTAGGAAACCGGCAATCCCCGGCGCGGAACATGAGCTCCTGCCATCGCCGCCGCTGGACAACTGTGATATCCCCGCCGGCCTCCCGCTCAATTTAATTAAATTGTAAACGAAACAAATTACAGTACTTGCGCACTAGCCTCTATCTCGGGCAAAATAACTCCCCCAGTCAGGCGTGCGGAAGCTGGCATCCGGATTAATCCTGAGTGAAAATCTTAACACTCCCTGTATGATGGGAGGAATTTCCCAAGGACGTCGTTTTGTGCTCGGAACCCTGAAGCGAATCTCTCTCGGTCTTTTACTTTCCTGTGTACCGGCCCTCGCAGCACTGAGTGCGGGCCCGTTCCCCACGAGCCCTGCAATCACAGGTACCACATATAATTACACCTTCGCGCCAAGCGGCGGTACCGGACCTTATTCATATACCGTCACGTCCGGCACGCTTCCGTCGGGCCTGAACCTCGGGGGAACCAGCCTCGTCGGTCTCCCCTCCACACCGGGCTCCTACAATCTAACCTTTCAGGTCACGGACAGCACCAGCGCGACGGCCACGGTCTCCGGAACACTGGTCATCAACGCGGGCCCGCTCGCCGCATACACCAGCTTCGCGAGTTGGCAGGCCGCTTCCACCAGCGGCACGCTCAGCACAGTGTCCCTCCCAGGCTCACCCGGCGGCGGAACGCAGTACCCAAACAACACGGTGTCCGTTCCCCCGGCAATTCTTGGCGCCAACACGCTGTTCAATTGCGGCGGCACCTATCCCACCTGCGGTGCCAGTTCCGGCACAGGTTGGCTGGAGGGCGGACCAAGCGATGGACTCGTAGCGGTTTTTCCCGGTCAGATCATTAGTTCTGCCGGCGCTCACTTTGCTGCGTCCGGCGGAAATAGCCCCACAACGCTGCAGGTCATCGGTCAGACGCAGAGCGGAAACACTGTAGTCGTCCAGGTCGATCCCGGCTCCGGGACCACATTCGTCGGCTTCGTCTCGACGAATCCCGCGGACCCGATCATCAGCATCGGCGCAGCACCAGACTCCAGCCTCAACAGCCCGGC